>NZ_WWKH01000001.1:0-13674 GCF_009865595.1 Streptomyces sp. SID1328
CGAGTCCGGCGGCCGTGACCAGCGCGTGCAGCGGCAGCCGTCCACGGGGCGCCTGCGCGCGGGCCCACCAGTCCCGGCCGTGCAGCCGGTTCATCAGCGCGTCGTCGGCGTTGCCGCGCTGCGCCCGCACCGAGATCCAGGGGTCGGCGGCCCGTACCGGATGCCGGGTGGTGCGCACGCCCCGGTGCAGCGTCCAGCCCGCCGCCTGCACGCGCAGCGCGAGGTCGGCGTCCTCCCGGAAGGCGCGGCGGAACCGTTCGTCGAAGCCGCCGGCGGCGGCGAGCGCGGCCGTCCGGTACGCCATGTCGGCGGTGGCCCAGGCGGCCCCCTCCAGCCCCGCGGTGCCGCGTTCGAAATCGGTGGGCCTGCGCCCCGCCGGGAGCGGCACGGACAGCCGGCCCTGGATGCCCCCGGTGCTCCTTGCGGCCCGCGTGAGGTCGTCGGCGAGACGGCGGGACCAGTCGGGCAGCACCTGGACGTCGTCGTCCAGGAAGACGGTCCAGGGCGTGTGCACCGTGCGCCACCCCGTGTTGCGGGCGGCGGCGGGTCCCCGGCCCCCGGTGCCGAGCACGCGCACCCGCTCCCGCAGCGCACCGGCGGCGGCGAGCGGCAGGGGCCCGGCGGGGTCGGGACGGTCGTCCACGACGACGATCTCCTCGGGCGGGTGCCCGGTGGCCCCGGCCAGCGCGCCCAGGCAGTCGGCGAGGCAGGCGCGGCCGATCGTCGGGACGACGACGGTGTAGGCGGGGGCGGCCGTCATGCGAAGACCTCCGCGCGCCGGACGGCGAACGGCCCGAGGGCCAGCAGGTCCACGGGGGCGGACCCGAAGCACTCCAGCGCGTCACGCGGATCGTCGACCATCGGACGTCCGGCGGTGTTGAGGCTGGTGTTGACCACCACCGGCAGCCCGGTGCGCCGCTCGAATCCCTCGATCATGCGGGCCACCAGGGGCTCCTCGGCCCGGTCCACGGTCTGGATGCGCGCGGTGCCGTCCACGTGCAGCACGGCCGGGATGCGCTCCCGCCACGCCTCGGCGACCTCGTGCACGAAGAGCATGTACGGGCTGGGCAGCGGGCCGTCGAAGAGTTCGGCGGCGCGTTCGGCCAGCACCATCGGCGCGACGGGCCGGAACTCCTCGCGCCCCTTGACCGCGTTGAGGCGTTCGAGGTTGGCGGCGCGGCCCGGATGGGCCAGCAGCGACCGGTGCCCCAGTGCGCGCGGCCCGTACTCACTGCGCCCCTGGAACCAGGCCACGATGCCGTCGCGGGCGAGTTCCTCCGCGACCGTCTCCGCGATGTCCTCGGGCTCCTCGTACGGTACGGCGGCCCGCTCCAGCCAGGCGCGCAGCTCGGGCACGCTCCACTCCCGGCCGAGCGCGGCGGTCGGCATCGCCTCCACCGGCTCCTGACGGTGGGCGACGTGCAGGGCGGCGCCGAGCGCGGTACCGGCGTCCCCGGCGGCGGGCTGCACCCAGACGGTGTCGAAGGGGCCCTCGCGGTACAGCCGGGTGTTGGCCACGCAGTTGAGGGCGACGCCCCCGGCGAGGGTGAGCACCCGGTCGCCGGTGCGCTCGTGCAGCCACCGGGCGAGGCCGAGCAGGACCTCCTCCAGGCAGGCCTGGGCGCTGGCGGCCAGGTCGGCGTGCTCCTCGGTCCACGGTTCCCCGGCGGGCCGGGCCGGAGCCAGCTCGGCCCAGGGCACCGAGCGGGCCCGGAACCGTCCCTCGCCGTCCGTGCCGACGTAACCGCGCAGTTCGTCGAGGAAGCGGGGCTTGCCGTAGGAGGCGAGCGCCATCACCTTGAACTCGTCGCTGCTGCGCAGGAATCCGAGGTGCTCGGTGAGCTCCTCGTAGAACAGGCCCATCGAGTCGGGGAGGGACTGCGTGGCCAGAACGTCGAGGCGGCGGCCGGTGTAGCGGCCGGCCAGGTGGGAGCCGCATTCGCCGCGGCCGTCCAGTACCAGGACGGCGCAGTCGGGGTAGGGGGACGCCTGGCCGGCGGAGGCGGCGTGGGCCACGTGGTGGGGGACGAAGCGCACCTTCTCCGGGTCGAGTCCCGGCAGCACCTCGGCCAGGAAGCCGGGGGCCTCGCGGGCGTACTCCTGCCGCAGCCGGTCCCAGGGGTCGTCGAGGCCCAGCTGGTCTGCCGGGTGCGCCAGTTCGGGGTCGTAGGAGTAGGCGACAGCGTCCAGCGCGGAGGGGTCGAGGCCGCCGCGGTCCAGGCACCAGCGGGCGGACAGCTCGGGCAGTTCCCAGGCCGAGAAGGGCACGGGGCGCTTTCCGTGCTTGCGCCGGCTGAACCGCTCCTCCTCCGCCGCCGCCACGACACGGCCGTCCACGATCAGGGCGGCGGCCGGGTCGTGGAAGAGGGAGTTGATGCCGAGGACGCGCATGCGGTGCCTCCGTTGAGCTGGGGGGGATGGGACGCGGGCCTTACGAGGGCAGGCGGCTCGGCGCGGGGTGCCCGTACGGCTCCGGGTGGTCGCCGTTGGGCGAGGCCGGCGGCTGGGCGGGCGCGGGTGCGCCGAAGCGGGCGGCGGCGAAGTGATCGATGGTCCGCCGGATGCCCTCCTCCCACGGCACCTGCGGGGTCCAGCCGAGCAGTTCGCGCGCCAGGGTGGTGTCGGGGCGGCGGCGCTGGGGGTCGTCGGCGGGGCGGTCCACGTACTCGATCCGGGAGTTGGAGCGGGCGAGTTCCACCACGCGCAGCGCGATGTCGCGGACGGTCACCTCGTCGGTGCCGCCGATGTTGACCGGCCGTACCGACCGGCTGGCGGCGACCAGCAGGATGCCGTCCACCGTGTCGTCGACGTAGCACAGCGACCGGGTCTGGCTGCCGTCGCCGGCCACCGGCAGCGGCTCCCCCGCCAGGGCCCGGCAGACGAAGACGGGCACGGCCCGGCCGTCCAGCGGGCGCATGCGCGGGCCGTAGGTGTTGAACAGGCGGACGATGCCCGCGTCCGCGCCGTTGGCGCCCACATGGGCGGTGACCAGCGCCTCGGAGAACCGTTTCGACTCGTCGTAGACGCTGCGCGGGCCGACCGGGTTGACGTTGCCCCAGTAGTCCTCGCGCTGGGGGTGCACCAGAGGGTCGCCGTAGACCTCGGAGGTGGAGGCCAGCAGGAAGCGGGCGTCGTCGCGCTCCGCCACGGCCAGCATGTTGCGGGTGCCGAGGCTCCCGCAGTCCAGGGTCTCCAGCGGCAGCCGGAGATAGTCGGCCGGGGAGGCGGGGCAGGCGAAGTGCAGGACCAGGTCGTAGGGGCCCGGCAGCCGGTCCGGGGTGCCGTCGGCGCACACGTCCTGCTCGTAGTACCGGAAGCCGGGGCGGCCGACGAGATGGGCGACGTTGGCGCGGGAGCCGGACGACAGGTTGTCGACGCAGTCGACCGCGACGCCCTGCTCGATGAGGTGCTCGCACAGATGGCTGCCGAGGAAACCGGCACCGCCGGTCACCACGGCGCGCCGCCAGGGTGTGGAAGGCGTGGCATCAGTCATGGGAGTCCTCGGTCCCGCGCCGAGTCGCACCGGTCCGTACGCCAGGGGGCGGGACCGTCACTGGGGAGGGGAGACGCGCGCTCGCACGGGGAGGTGTGGGGAGCTGCGGATGTGAAGTGATCGCAGGAGCGATGCGGAACGTGGCTCGCTCCGCGATCCGCCGTTCGGGGCGGCACTGTCACGGGGTTCCCATGCCGGCAGAGTTCACACGTTGATTCCTGCTGCGGTCTCGCGAAGCCCGTCCACCGCCTCCGGGCCCCCGGATTTCCCGAATTCCGCGCATGGGCGGGCCCGGCGGCGAAGCCACGTTCATCTCCTGAAACGTACTGCGGGAGACATACCGGCCGCCGCCGGGCCCGTGCCCTGGCTCAGTCGCCCTGCGATTCCCGCTGGGCCTCGGTGTTCGGGGTGATCGCGTCCGCCCCCTCTCCCTCGTGCCGCCGCTCCTGCGCCCGCTTCTCCGGCGTCTCGGGCTTCTCGGCGTCGGCGATCTCCCGCAGCGTCTCCCCCACGGCGGTGGTGGGCCGCTTCGTACGGTCGTCGTCGGACATGGTGTCTCCCTGCTCCCTTGGCTTTCCCCGGCATCCTGCCTCGTGCGTCCGCTCGTCTACCCGGGGCCGCACCGGATGTGCCTCCCCGATGCGGGCATGACCGGCAGACGACCGGGAATTCCGGGACCCATGGCCTTCGACCACGAGGAAGCACCCGTCCTCGACGCACTGACCGACTGCCACGCGGCGAAGGAACTGGGCCTCACCGTCGGTGAACGGACGTGCCGGTGGAGCAGGCCGCGGAGATGATCACGCCGTATCCGCCGGGCATCCCCGCCGTGCTGCCGGGCGAACGGCTCACCGAGCCCGTACTGCGTTACCTCGTCACCGGCGTCCGGGCGGGCATGAACGGACGCGGCCGACCCTGGCCTGAAGACGGTGCGGGTGGTCGCGGAACACGGCACAAGAAATTGAATTTTTCACGTTTCAGGAAGAAGCGGACGGATACCCGCACGCAGTCGTACCAACAGCTCAGAGGAAGTGTTCACGGTGGGCGCACCGATCCTTACCCCGCAGGAACTGCGCAGACTGGCCGAGACAGAGCAGGGCTTGAACGACGAGGTGCTCGCCCGGCGGTCGAGCACCATGAGCGTCTCCAGCCGGCCGGCGACCTGGGCGCGGCGCGCACCGCGCCGGGCGCTGGCGCTGTGGGTGACCCTCGGCGCGGTGGTGACCCTCACGCTGCTCGGACTCGACATCGTCCTGCGGCAGACGTATCCGACCTGGGCGCTCGCGGGTGTGTGGCTGCTCACCGCGGCCGGGCTCGTGGGTCTGGTCGTGCGGGCGTGCCGGCGCTGGGAGGCGGCGGAGCGGGCCGGCCGGAAGACGCCGTGGCCGATGGATCCGACGCTGGTGTGAGAGGGGGACGCGAAGATGCCGGAAGAACCGGACAGCGAGGTACCTGGAGAAACGAATCTGCCCCGGCCCCGGCGCCGGCTCACGGAAGAGGAGTTCCGGGAGCTGATGCGGGAGGCCCGGCAGGAGGCGCGCCGGCTGCGGTACGGCCGGCCGCCCGAGGAGGACTCCGCGGTGGCGCTGCGTACCCAGCATGCCGAGTTCGGAGCCGCGGCCCATTGATGACCTTCGCCCGGCGGCCGCCGATCCAGCCGCCGGGCGAAGGCCCGGTCCGTCAGGTGTTCGGCTTGGCCGCGCTGATGTCGCCGAGCGCCGAGGTCTCGTCCCGCTCGATGGCCAGGTCGCCGAGGGCGATGATGCCCACCGCCTCGTCGCCCTCCACCACGGGAAGCCTGCGGACGGCGTGCTCACGCATCAACTCCACGGCGTGGTCGACGCTTTCGTCCGGCCCGATGGTGACCAGGTCCTCCGAGGCGGCCTGGATCACGGTGGTCTGATCGGGGTCCGCACCCTCGGCGAAGGCCCGTACCACCAGATCGCGGTCGCTCACCAGGCACTTCAGCCGGCCGTCCTCGGTCACCAGGACGGTGCCCACGTCCTCGTCGCGCATCAGCCGGGCCACGGACGCCACCGACGCCTGCGGTTCCACCGTCACGAGTTCGCTGGTCATGATGTCGCGCACATGCTGCGCCATCACGGGCCTCCCTTCTCGTCGCTTCGTGCAAGGCGTCTGCCGGGTACCCCACGGCGCGACTTCGCACCACTGCCGGTAAGCGGGTACTCGGCCGGAGTCAGAAAGAGAGGAGCGAGATGGATGCCCCCGCACTGATCGTGATCGACATGATCAACACGTACGAGCACCAGGACGCGGAGCTGCTGTTGCCCTCGGCCGAGCGGGTGGTGCCCGTGGTGGCCGATCTGATCGCCCGCGCACGCGCGGCGGACGCCCCGGTGATCTACGCCAACGACAACTTCGGCCAGTGGCGCTCCCACCACGGCGAGCTGGTCGAGACCGCGCTGGCCGGCCCGCACCGCGAACTCGTCGAGCCCGTCCTCCCGGACGACGCCTCGATGTTCGTGATGAAGGCCCGCCACTCCATCTTCTACGAGACGCCGATGACATATCTGCTGTGGCAACTGGGCGTCCGGCACGTGGTGCTGTGCGGCCAGGTCACCGAACAGTGCGTGCTGTACTCCGCGCTGGACGCCCACATCCGCCACCTGGAGGTCACGGTGCCCCCGGACGCCGTCGCCTCCATCGACCCCCATCTGGAGTCGGCCGCGCTGGAGATGATGGAGCGCAACATGGGCGCCCGGCTGGTCCCGGCCAAGGAGATCCACTTCTAGGCCGGACACCGCGCTGCGGATACGCTCCCCCGGACGGACCACGTCGGGGGAGCGGGAGGGCGCGGGGTGACCGAGCTGGACATGGCCGAGTACCTGGGCGGATACGCACGGATGCTGGCCGAGGTCTCCCACACCGGGCGCCGCCCCACCCGTACGGAACTGGCGGAGCGGCGCGCCCTGGGGGAACGGGCCGCCGAGGCGGGGCACAGCCTTCGGGCCCTGGTGCGCGGCCACCTGGCGGCCACCCGCACCGCGTGGCCCGACGGCACCCCGGCACGCTCGGCGGACAGGGTGCTGGCCGCCGTCGAGCAGGCGGTGGACGCCTTCGCCGAAGGGTACGAGCGGGCCCAGCGGCTCGCCGTACGGCAGGAGGAGGCGGCGCGGCGGGAGTTCGTCGACGACCTGCTGTACGGCCGCAGCGACCTGGGCCGGCTGGCCGAGCGCGCCGAGCGGTTCGGCCTGGTCCTGTCCCACGCGCACGCGGTCGCGGTCGCGGAGGGCCATGAGGCGTATGTCGGCACCGCCCCGGTCACCCGGCAGGTGGAGTCGGCTCTGCTCACCCGGTTCAGTGAGCGGCGCGTCCTGCTGACCACGAAGAACGGCAAGCTGATCTGCATCGCCCCCGGCGACCAGGAGGAGGTGCTGACCCGCTTCGCCGAGCAGGTGCACGCCACCCCGGACGGTGGCCGCGTCGCCATCGGCCGCCCCCGGCAGGGCGCGGGCGGCGTGGTGCAGTCGTACGAGGAGGCGCTGAGCACGCTGGAGCTGGCGGAGCGGCTGAAGCTGCCCGAGCGGGTGGTGCGCGCGGCCGACCTGCTGGTCTACCCGGTGCTGCTGCGGGACCGGGAGGCGATGGCCGACCTGGTGCTCAGCGCGCTGGGCCCGCTGCGAGCGGCGCGCGGGGGCGCGGAGCCGCTGCTGCGGACGCTGGAGGCGTACTTCGACTCGGGGTGCCGGGGCGCGGAGGCCGCCCGGCGGCTGGCGCTGAGCGTGCGGGCGCTGACGTACCGGCTGGAGCGCATCCACCAGCTCACCGGCAACAACCCGGCCGACCCGGTGCACCGGTACACCTTGCAGACGGCCGTCATCGGAGCCCGGCTGCTGGGGTGGCCCGCGCGGGAGCTCTGAGAGGGTCCCGCCACCGGGGCGGGCCCCCTCGGGCAGCACGGAGACCAGCATCTGGAGGACATCCTTGCCGTCGGACCACCCCGCCGCTCCGACGGGCGCTCACGTCATCCGTTCGGGGCGGGGACGCGTGATCCGTGGTCACCGGGTTACTCGTGCGGCAGTGCGCGGGCATTTCCGGCCCGCGCCGGATGCTGCGCGAAGGAGGAGACCGTGGCCATCCGGTACCAGCTCATCCGGCGTCCGCCGGCCGCCGTCTGGAAGGTGCTCGAAGAGCCTTCCTGCTACGCGGACTGGGTCGTGGGCACCCACGAGACGGCACCCCGTGAGGGCAACTGGCCCGAGGTGGGCTCGTCCCTCGCCTACAACATCAAGCTCGGCCCGTGCCGCGTCGACGGCTACACCGTGGTGCGCCGCTACGAGCCGCCGCGGTTTCTGGAGCTGGAGGCCAAGGCGCCCTTCGGCGACGCGCGCATCGCCATCGACGTGCGCGACTGGGGTGGCGACTCCCTCGTCATCGTGGACGAGCATCCGCTGAGCGGGCTGGGCGGCAAGCTGCACAACGTCGCGCTCGACGCCGTGATCCAGCTCCGGCACCGGGACATGCTGGGCCGGCTGGCCAAGCTCGTCGAGCGGCAGAGTCCGCGGCCCCCCGGCGCCGGGGAGGCGGACGATGAGTGACGCGGTGATCATCGGCTCCGGGCCGAACGGTCTGGTCGCGGCCAACCTGCTCGCGGACCAGGGCTGGAGCGTGGAGGTGCTGGAGGCCCAGGACCGGCCCGGCGGCGCCGTGTACAGCGACCGCGGGGTCCACCCCGACTTCGTCAACGACGTCTTCAGCTCCTTCTACCCGCTGGCCGCCGCCTCCCCGGTGATCGACGGACTCCGGCTGGAGGACCACGGGCTGCGCTGGACGCACGCCCCGCACGTCCTGGCCCACCCGCTGGCCGACGACCGCTGCGCGGTGATCGACCGGGATGTGGACGTCACCGCCGAGTGCCTGGAGAAACTCTGCCCCCGGGACGGCCATGCCTGGCGCGCCCTGTACGCGACCTGGAACCGGGTCGGCCCCGACCTCCTCCAGGCCCTGTTCACCACGATGCCGCCGGTCCGGGCGCTGGCCATGCTCGGTCTGAAGCTGCGCGGGGGCGGCGCCCTGCGCCTCGCCCGCTCCATGCTGCTGCCGGTGCGCCGCCTGGGCGAGGAGGAGTTCGACGGCGAGGGAGCCAGGCTGCTGCTCGCGGGCAACGCCCTGCACGCGGACCTGGGCCCGGAGTCGGCGATCGGCGGCGGCTTCGGCTGGATCATGTCGATGCTCGGTCAGCAGTTCGGCTTTCCCGTGCCGGTGGGCGGCGCGGTCGGCCTCACGGACGCGCTGGTCAGCCGGCTCCGGCGGCGGGGCGGCGTGATTCGCTGCGGGGAGCCGGTGACGGAGATCGTGGTCGAGCGCGGCCGGGCCGTCGCGGTCCGTACGGCCGCCGGTGACACGGTCCCGGCCCGGCGCGCCGTGCTGGCGGACGTCTCCGCACCCGTCCTCTACGGCCAACTGGTCGCCCCCGAGCATCTGCCCTCGCAGGTCCGCGAGGACATGCGGCGCTTCCAGTGGGACTTCGCCACCTTCAAGGTCGACTGGGCGCTGGACTCCACCATCCCGTGGCGGGCCGGGGCGGCGGGCGGAGCGGGCACCGTGCATCTGGCGGACAGCGTGGACGACCTCACCCGGTTCGCCGCCCAGATCGCCATGGGGCGGATCCCCGACAACCCGTTCCTGCTGGTGGGGCAGATGACCACCGCCGACCCGACCCGTTCGCCCGCGGGCACCGAGTCCGCCTGGGCCTACACCCATCTGCCCCGCGAGGTGCGCGGCGACGCCGGGGACGCCGGGCTCACCGGCTCCTGGGACGCGGCCGAGCGGGAGATCATGGCGGACCGGATGGAGCAGCGGATCGAGCAGTTCGCGCCCGGTTTCCGCGCCCGGATCCTGAGCCGTCGCGTGCTGTCACCGCTGACGCTCCAGTCCGAGGACGCCAACCTCAGCGTGGGCGCCCTCAACGGCGGCACCACCTCCCTGCACCAGCAGGCGGTGTTCCGGCCGATCCCGGGCACCGGCCGCCCGGAGACGCCGGTCCGGGGGCTGTACCTCGCCTCCTCCTCCGCGCACCCCGGCGGCGGGGTGCACGGTGCCCCCGGTGCCAACGCGGCGCGGGCCGCGCTGGGTATCCGCCGCTCCGTCGCGGACGCGATGTCCCTGGTGCAGCGGACCCTGACGCGCGGAAGCGGGGCGGCCGCGGTGGGGAACCGCTGACCGCCCCGCTCCGGGCGGGCCCTGAAGGCTTCAGCCCTCCAGGGTGCGGATGATCGCGGAGGAGAAGGCGTCGAGATCACCGGGGTGGCGGGAGGTGATCAGGGTGTGGCCGCCCTCGGTGTCGACCACGACCTCCTGGTCCGTCCAGTTGGCGCCCGCGTTGACCAGGTCTTCCGTCAGCGTCTGGTAGGAGGTCATGTCGCGGCCCTCGGTGAGTTCGCTGTTCACCAGCAGCCAGGGGCCGTGGCAGACCGACGCCACCGGCTTGCCCTCCCGTGCGAACGCGGTGACCAGGCGCTGTGCGTCCTCGTCGATGCGCAACTGGTCGGCGTTGAGGGTGCCGCCGGGGACCACCACCGCGTCGAAACCTTCCGACGTCGCCTCCGCGAGCGTGGTGTCCGGCTCGACCTTCTCACCGGGGTCCTTGTCGAGGACGAGGGTGGCGATGGCCTCCTGCTTCTGAGCCGCGATCACGACGCGGGCACCCGCGTCGCGCAGGGCCGCCACCGGCTTCTGCAGTTCGTCTTGTTCCGTCCCGTAGTTCGTCGTGAGAACGAGGACGCTCTTGCCGTCGAGAGCCATGGGTTCGTACTCCTCCCGTCTCCCCCTGCTTCCCGGTGCGGAAGTCGCCCGTGGCGGCGTCCGGCGCCGGTCTTACCTGCACCGGCTGCCCCTTTGGCCCCGATTCATTCGACGGCGGCGGGAATCCTTTCCAGCACCCCGCCCGCGAACACGTCGTACAGCGGCAGGGTCTCCAGATGGACGTAGCCGATGTGGCAGTCGCAGCTGGTCAGCGGGCAGGGGCGGGGGCGGAGCGCGGCCCGGTAGGAGCCGTCGTAGAGGTTGCCGAGTTCGGCGGGGACGAAGTGGCAGCGGCGGACCGTGCCGTCGCCGTCCACCGAGATCACCGACTCACCGGTACGGCACGGCAGCCCGGCGCTGGCGTGCGGATGCCGGCTGTAGGGGAAGAGCGGGTCGATCCCGGTCCACACCCGGGCCTCCGCGTCGTCGTAGGTGTGCCCCTCGGCCGCGTTCACCCACAGGTACACCCGCTCCGGCAGCTCCGCCCGCAGCCGCCGGGCCGCGTCGAGGTGCCCGGGCAGCCCGACGATGCCGACGCTGTAGCGGACGCCGAGCCGGTCCAGCTCCCGGCACTTCCCGAGGAACCGGTCGTACGGCGTCTGGCCGGGGTGGTACGTGCACCACAGCGCCAGAGTGTCGCGGTCCGCGTCGGCCAGCCAGTCGGTGCGGCAGCTCAGGTTGGTCTGGATGGCGACACGGCGGATGTGCGGCCGGTGGGAGAGGTCGGTCAGGGCGCGCCGGTACCAGGAGCGCACCAGCCCCTCGCCCCAGGGCGTGAACAGCACCGAGAGCCGGTCCTCGGTGCGGTCGGCGGCCCAGCCGGCGAACCGCTCCAGGCTCGCCCGGTCGGCCCGCAACTGCTCCCGGCTGTCCCGGCGCTTGGCGAAGGGGCAGTAGGGACAGTCGTAGTCGCAGGAGGCCAGTGGCCCCCGGTACAGCAGGGTCAGGTCCATGACGGGCGGCTCACTTGCGCTCGTAGGCGGCCATCGCGGCCCGCACGGCCGGGGAGAACAGTGCGGGGCCCAGCGCGTCGGAGTGCGCCAGCCCCTCCGGCGTCAGCCGCAGCACCGGGCCGGACTCCAGCCAGCCCAGGTCCGCGAACCGGGCCAGCTCGGCCGGGAAGTCCTCGGCCGGGGTACGGCCGCCGAACCGGGCGCGGTAGTCGGCCACCGCCAGGCCGTCCGCCTGGAGCAGCGACTGGAGCAGGTGGCGGCGGCGCGGCTCGTCCCCGGTCATCCGGCGCCCGTACTCGGCGTGCGCGAAGTCGGCGGCGGGCCGGGCGGTGTAGTCGTCGATGATCGCGCGGATCTCGTGCATGCCGACGGCGTAGTCGAAGGAGTAGTGCAGCCCGGAGGTGTACGAGCGGGCGCCGCAGCCCAGGCCGATCATGCCGTCGGTCTGGCAGGCGTAGTCGTCGGCGCCCTCGGCCGGGGCGTCGGCGCGCCGGAACATGCGCATGGACCGCTGCTCGTAGCCGTGCGCCAGGAGATGGTCTCGTCCGGCGCGGTACAGCCGGAGCCGCTGCTCGTCCCACTCCGGGTCGGCGGCGTCGGCGCGCCGTCCGAGGCCGGTCAGCGGGCGTATGTAGAGCGGGTAGAGGTACAGCTCTTCGGGCCGCCATGCCAGCGCGGCGTCCAGCGAGCGCAGCCAGGTGCGCTCGGTCTGCCCGTCGATGCCGTAGATCAGGTCGATGTTGAGCACGGGTATTCCCGCCTCCCGCACCCGCCCGAGCGCCGCCTCCACATCGGCCCGGCGCTGCGGGCGTACGGCGGCCCGCGCCTCGGTGTCGTCGAAGCTCTGCACGCCGAGGCTGAGGCGGGTGGCGCCGCGCTCGGCGAGGACGGCGAGCCGGTCGGTGGTGGCCGTCGCCGGGGACGCCTCCACGGAGAGGGGGACGGCGCGCAGGTCGGCGCCCATCCGGTGCTCGGCGATGTCGCAGAGCCGGGTCAGCTCGGCGGCGGTGAGGAAGGTGGGGGTGCCGCCCCCGAAGGCGGCGGTGGCGAACCGGAGCGGCTCCCGCTCCCCCAGTGCCTCCCGCACCGCGCCCGCCTGCCGCTCCAGCGCGTCGAGATAGGCCCCGGTGAGACCGTCCGGGGCGCCGATGCGGGTGAACAGGTTGCAGAACCCGCACCGCACCTCGCAGAACGGGACGTGCAGATAGAGCGAGAGCGCGTCCTTGGGCTCGCCCGCCCAGAGGTCCCTCAGCAGCGGCCGGTCATCGAGTTTCCGGTACGCGGTCTTGTGCGGGTAGGCGTACACATAACTCTGGTACGGGGCCGGGGCGGTCGCGGTGGCCGGGGTCATCGGGTGCCGCCCTGGTCGAGCAGGAAGTGGGCGTAGGGCACGGTCCACACCGACTCGTGGCCGATGCGGTGGCCGGTCCAGCCGTCGTCGCCGTAGGCGGTGCCGTGGTCGGAGCAGACGAGGGCGAAGCAGGGCCGGCGGCTGCTCATGACGGTGAAGAGGCGGCCGATGTGCCGGTCCACGTACTCCAGCGCGGCGGCGTGGGTGGCGCGGGAGTCGCCGTCCTCCTTGCTCGCGCCGGGCAGATGGAACCAGTTGGGCTGGTGCAGCGCGGAGACGTTGACGAAGAGGAACAGCGGCTGCTCCGGTGCCGTCCGGGCGGCGATCTCCTCGGCGCGGGCCACCTGGGACTCGAAGGAGGTCGGGGAGGCGACCCCGAACTCCGGCTCCCAGTGCGACTCCTCGAAGAGTCCCGGCAGCACCGAGCCGAGCGCGCCCTGCTTGTTGAAGAAGCCCACTCCCCCGACGCACGCCGTGCGGTAGCCCGCCTTGGCGAGGCCCGAGACCAGGTCGGGGGTGTCGTAGACGAAGGTGCCGTCGGCCGTGGTCTCGCTGCCGGCGAAGGCGGCGGCGAACAGGCGCGGATGGCGGCCGGGTTCGGCCGGGGTGGGCAGGAAGCCGGCGAAGATGGCCTGGTGGGAGGCGTAGGTGAAGCTGCCCGGCGCGTGCCGCTTCTCCCAGCGGCCCTCGGGGAGATGGCGGGCCAGGTTCGGGATGCGGCCGGCCTCGGCGAGTTCGGCGGCCACGTCGTGGCGGAGTGTGTCGAGGGTGACCAGCAGGATGTCGTGGCTGCCGATAATCCGGTTCATGTCCGGTACGCCGGGGGCGACTTCGGGCAGTCGGGCGGTGGCCGGGTCAGGCGCTGACATGGGTGGTTCCTGTTCTGTGCGGGTGGAGCGGGCCGGGCCGCCCGGTGAGCGGGGCCCGGCGCAGGGCGGCGGCGACCTGGGCCGCGTAGGTGTCGAGGCCCTCGGCGCCGCCGCCGGGCAGGCCGGTGAGCCGGGGCAGCAGATCACCGAAGGCGTTGACCTCGCCGACGAAGGCGCGGCGCCAGCCGACGGCGGGCAGCAGGTCGACGCCGACGCAGAGGGTGTCCGGGAAGCAGGCCGCGG
>NZ_WWKH01000010.1:0-4664 GCF_009865595.1 Streptomyces sp. SID1328
AGCGCCGGGGGCGTCCGGTGCGCCCAGGCCGCGCAGGCGTTCCAGTTCGCGGCGGTCCCGCTTGGTGGGGCGGCCGGTGCCCCGGTCGCGGATGCCGACGGGGGCGACCGCCTCGCGGGGCGGCGGAGGAGGCGAGTTGTCGATGTAGCACTGGGCGGCCACCGGAGCGCCGACCCGCTTGCGGATCAGCCGCTTGACGATCACCACGCGCTCCCGGCCCTCGTGCCGCAGCCGCACCTCGTCACCCACCCGCACGGAGTACGCGGGCTTCACCCGCTCCCCGTTCACATGGACGTGGCCGCCCCGGCACGCGGTGGCGCCCAGCGACCGTGTCTTGACCAGGCGCACGGCCCAGATCCAGCTGTCGATCCGCACCGACTCCCCGGCGGCCAGCCCCGCGGCCTCGGCGGCGGCCACCGCGGCGGCGGTACCGGGGTCGGGCGCCGGTGCCTCGGGGACGGCGACCTCCCGGGCGCCGTCGGCGGGGTCCTGTGAAGCGAGTGCCATGCTGCCGACCCTAACGCTCCGCCGCGCCGGGCCGGTACGGCGTTTCCCACCACTCCCGCGCTCCGCCCCGGATGCGGCCCGCCCGCGCACCCCGGAGGCTGTTGCCGAGGTCGTGCCGGGAGCGAGGAGGGGACATGGAGACGGAGGCCGAGGCCGAGGAGCCGCCCCGGCACCGGCGGACGTTCACCTTCCCCAGCGCGCTCACCGTCCTCGCCGTCGTCACGATCGCCGTCTGGCTGCTCGCCTTCCTCGTCCCGCCGGGCCAGTACGCGCGGGACGCGGCGGGCGCCCCCGTGCAGGGGACGTACCACCGCGTCTCCTCCGGGGAGTCCCTCGTCGACCGGCTCGACGACCTGTTCCTCTCCCCGGTCAACGGGCTGTACGGGCTGCGGGACCCGAAGACCGGCCTGGTGGGGCCGGACCTGGCGGGGGAGCTGTACGGCGCGGCGGGGGTGTTTTTGTTCGTGCTGGCCATCGGCGCGTTCATCACCGTCGTGTTCGCCACCGGCGCGCTCGACCGGGGCATCGCCCGGCTCGCGCACCGGCTGAGGGAGCGGGGCGCGCTGCTGATCGCCGGGATCATGGTGGTCTTCTCGGTGCTCGGCACCGTGGAGGGCTTCGCCGAGGAGACCCTCGGCTTCTACGGCCTGATCGTGCCGCTGATGCTCGCCCTCGGCTACGACCGGATGGTGGCGGTCGGCACGATCATCCTGGGCGCGGGCATCGGCGTGCTGTGCTCGACGGTGAACCCTTTCGCCACCGGGGTGGCCTCCTCGGCCGCCGACATCTCCCTCGGCGACGGCATCGCGCTGCGGTTCGTGATGTGGGTGGTGATGACGGCGGTGACGGTCGCCTACGTCATCCGGTACGCCCGTCGGGTACGGCGGGACCCCGCCCGCTCCCTCACCGGCTTCCTGCCCGGCGACCGCGAGCACGCCACCGAGGCACCGGACGCGGAACCGGAGCTGACCGGGCTGCACCGGGCGGTGCTGACCACGATGGTCCTGGTCTTCGCGTTCATGATCTTCTCGGTGGTGCCCTGGTCCAGCGCGCTCACCGGCAACGCGGACGCCACCCCGTACGGGTTCGAGCTGGACTGGTCCTTCCCGCAGCTCGCCGCGCTGTTCATCTGCGCGGCCGTGCTGGTCGGGCTGGTGGCCCGGATGGGGGAGCAGCGGCTCAGCTCCACCATCGTGCAGGGCGCGGCCGACTTCATCTCGCCCGCGCTGGTCATCGTGCTGGCCCGCGGCGTCACCGTGATCATGAACAACTCCAGGATCACCGACACCGTGCTGCACGGCGTCGAGGGCGTGGTGCGGGGGACCTCCTCCGGTGTCTTCGCGGTCATCGTGTTCGTGGTGAACCTGCCGCTGGCCTTCCTGATCCCCTCCACCTCCGGCCACGCCACGCTCGCCATGCCGATCCTCGCCCCGCTGGCGGACTTCGCCGGGGTGTCGCGCGCGGTCGCGGTCACCGCCTGGCAGGCGTCCAGCGGCTGGATGAACCTGTGGGTGCCGACCACCGCCGTCGTCATGGGCGGTGTCGCGCTGGCCAAGGTGGGCTACGACAAGTACCTGCGGTTCGCGTGGCCGCTGCTGGCCGTGCTGTTCGCGCTGATCTGCGGGTTCCTCGCGCTGGGCGCGGCGTTCACCTGACCGGCCTGGCCTACCGTGAAGGGCATGGACGACAGTGGTGGCCTCGCCCGGCTGGACCGGCGCGTGAGCGAGTGCCGGGCCTGCCCGCGGCTGGTGGAGTGGCGCGAGGAGGTGGCCCGTACCAAGCGGGCCGCGTTCGCGGACTGGACGTACTGGGGGCGCCCGGTACCCGGCTACGGCCCCGCCGACGCCCGGCTGGCGATCATCGGGCTGGCCCCCGCCGCGCACGGCGGCAACCGCACCGGCCGCATGTTCACCGGCGACCGCTCCGGCGACGTGCTCTACCAGGCCCTCTACGACCTGGGCCTCGCCTCCCAGCCGGCCTCGGTCGCCCTCGACGACGGGCTCGAACTGTACGGCGTCCGCGTCACCGCCCCCGTGCACTGTGCCCCGCCCGCCAACAAGCCGACGCCCGGCGAGCGCGACACCTGCCGGCCCTGGCTGGTGCAGGAGCTGAAGCTGCTCCGGCCGACGCTCCGGGCCGTCGTCGTGCTCGGCGCCTTCGGCTGGCAGGCGGCGCTGCCCGCGCTCACCGAGGCGGGCTGGACCGTACCGCGCCCCCGCCCCGCCTTCGGCCACGGCACCCACGTCCCGCTCGAAGGCGGCCTCGACCTCTACGGCTGCTTCCACGTCAGCCAGCGCAACACCTTCACCGGCCGCCTCACCCCCGAGATGCTCCGCGAGACCCTGGGGACGGCGGCCCGGGCGGCGGGCCTGGTCTGACAGGTCAGGGCTGCCAGACGTACCGCACGTCCGGCTCCCGCTCCTCGTTGCCGCGGCCGTCGGTGCGCTCGACGGCGACGAAACCGTGGCGCTCGTAGAAGCGGTGCGCGGGCTCGTTCACCTGGAACGTCCACAGCGTCAGCCCGCCCGGCACGCGCCCCTTGGCCAGCGCCACGAACCGGTCGCCGAGGCCGCGCCCGCGATGGGCGGGGTCCAGGTATAGCTGGGACAGCAGGCCCCCGTCGAGCACCATCATGCCGACGATCGCGCCGTCCTCCGCCTCGGCCACCCAGGTCTCGCGCAGCGGGATCACCACGTCCCGGATGTGGGCGCGGACCTCGTCGTCCGAGCGGGGCCGGACGACCGTGGGCAGGGCCGCGGCGAAGGAGCGCAGCCAGACATCGGCCGTGGCGGGGGCGTCCGCCGGGACGGCCCGCCGCAGCAGGACCGTCACTCGCCCGCCTCCGGGATCGCGGCCGTGGCGGTGATCTCCACCAGCTGGCCGGTGTAGCCGAGGCAGGCCACGCCGAGCAGGGTGGAGGAGTGCGGACCCTTGCTCAGACCGGACGCCTCCACCACCTCCCACACCGACGAGAGCACCGAGGGCTGGTCGCTCACCACGTACACCTCGGTCACCAGGACGTGCTCCAGATCGCTGCCCACGGCCCGCAGCTGCTCCCGCAGGTTGGCGATCACCTGCCCGGCCTGGGCCACCGGATCGCCGGGCCCGGCCAGTTCGCCCCGCTCGTCCAGCGGGACCGCGCCCGCGAGGAAGGCGAGCCGGGTGCCCGCCTCCACCACGGAGGCGTGGGAGTAGGTGGGTGGCGGGAAGAGACCGGGGACGGTGACACGGCGGATCATGACGGCTCCCTGGATACGCGGGCGGACGACCACCCATCATTGGCAGCCCGGAGCCGCCCGCGCATCCGAATAACGACGACAGCGAGGAGCCGCCGTGTCCGCCCTCTCCGACGCCGACTTCCTCTCCGCCACCGCCGACCGCCTCGCCGGGCTGCCCACCGTGCGGGCCGTCGCGCTCGGCGGGTCGCGGGCGCAGGGCACCCACACCGAGGACAGCGACTGGGACCTCGCCGTGTACTACCGGGGCGGCTTCGACCCGGACGACCTGCGCGCCCTCGGCTGGGAGGGCGAGGTCTCCGAGGTCGGCGGCTGGGGCGGCGGGGTGTTCAACGGCGGGGCGTGGCTCACCGTCGACGGCCGCCGGGTCGACGTCCACTACCGGGACCTCGGCACCGTCGAGCACGAGCTGGCCGAGGCGGAGCAGGGGCGCTTCCGCGTCGAGCCCCTGCTGTTCCACCTCGCGGGGATTCCCACGTACCTGATCGTCGCCGAGCTGGCCGTCAACCAGGTGCTGCGCGGCACCCTGCCCCGCCCCGCCGCCTACCCGGACGCGCTGCGCCGCACCGCCCCCGAGCACTGGCGGGGCACCGCCCGCGCCACCCTCGGCTACGCCCGCGCCAACCACGCCCCGCACGGCCGGCTCACCGAGGTCGCCGGTGCGCTGGCCACCGCCGCCGCCCAGGCCGCGCACGCGGTGCTGGCCGAGCGCGGGGAGTGGGTCACCAACGAGAAACGGCTGCTGGAGCGTGCCGGACTGCGCCGGATCGACGAGGTGACCGCCGCCCTCACGCCCAGGACGCTCATCGGCGCGGTGACCGCGGCGGAGGAGATCCTGCTCACGCCGCCGGGGCAGCTTTCACCTCCTCGAAACCCGGGCGCCGCACCCACCGCCGCGCCACGCTCTACCCTGGAGTGACC
>NZ_WWKH01000093.1:0-1880 GCF_009865595.1 Streptomyces sp. SID1328
TCGACCTTGGTCTTGGGCAGCTTCCGGAAGAAGTCCACTCCGCTGACGCGGGGGTCGCGGGCGACCGCGTCGAGATCGGTGTCCATCCGGTACCGGTCGTACAGGCCCCCCTTGAGGACCGGGACCGAGCGGCCGCCGAGGTCGACCTTGACGGTTTCGGGCTGGGGCTGGGACGAGGGCATGACGCGGCTCCTGGCAACGCATGTTGACGGTGATTACATCAGCGTAGCCACCAATGTAAGCACCGTCAACACGTCGTCGGGCGGGCTGCCTCAGTCGTCCGGATGCAGGGCCGATCCCAGGAAGTCGATGGCGATCTTGCGGGCGATGTTGGCCGCCCGGGTGTCGCGCAGGCTGTCCAGGAGGAGGAAGTCGTGGACCATGCCCGCGACCCGGACCGAGGTGACGTCGTTGCCCGCCTCGCGGAGCTTGTTGGCGTACTCCTCGCCCTCGTCGCGCAGCACGTCCGCCTCGTCGGTGATGACCAGCGTGGGCGGCAGGCCCTTCAACTCCTCCAGCGACGCCTGGAGCGGGGCGGCGTACTTCTCGGAGCGCTGGGACGGGTCGGCGGTGTAGGCGTCCCAGAACCACTTCATGCCGTCACGGGTGAGGTAGTAGCCCTCGGCGAACTGCGCGTAGGACGGCGTGTCGAAGCCGGCGTCGGCCACCGGGTAGAGCAGGCACTGGGCCTTGAGGTCGATGCCGCCGCGGTCCTTGTTCATCAGCGCGAACACCGTCGACATGCAGCCGCCGACGGACTCGCCGGTGACGGCGATGTTCGAGGTGTCCATGTCGTGCTCCGCGCCGTGCTTGAGGACCCACTGCCCCACGGCGTAGTTCTGCTCGACCTGGGTGGGGTACTTCGCCTCCGGCGCGCGGTCGTAGACCGGGAAGACGCCCACCGCGCCCGCGCCGACGGTGAGTTCGCGGAAGAGGCGGTCGTGGGTCTTGTCGTCGCCGAAGACCCAGCCGGCACCGTGGATGTAGATCAGCACCGGCAGCGGGCCGGTGACACCCTTGGGGCGGATGATGCGCGTGCGGACGGTGCCCCACTCGCCCGCGTCCACGTCGACCCACTCCTCGTCGACCTCGGGACGGGGCACGCTGGTGTCGCTCTGCAGGTTCGCGAGAATGGCCCGGCCCTGTTCCGGCGGGACCTCGTAGATCCGGGGGTGCGGATCGGTCGCCTCGGCCAGCTCCTTGGCGGCCGGTTCGAGGTACGGGGTGACGGGCGGTGGGATTTCGGACATGGCCACTCCTTGGGCTGTTCCTTCGGGCATGCGAGGGTCCCGTCGCACGGCCGGACCGGCCGTGCGTGGTGACGGCTGCCCCGAGCCGGGGATCACCCACGCACGTGATCCCCCTCGACCATGTTTGGGGGACCCGGCGTGGACCGCAACCGGCCACCCGGTGTCCCTCCGGACCCACCTGTGCGGGATGTCGCGAAGCCGGAGATCACGTCGCCGGGGGCGACGCCGAAGCAGGCCAGGCTGCCGGCCTCGTGCCGGGCGCGGCAGGAGTGGCGTCCGGTGAGCGCCGGAGAGGGGATGGGTCAGGGGGGTGTGAGGGTGTCGAGTTGCGCGGCGAGGTCGGGGTGGGTGCCGGTCAGGTGGGGCCGGGTGTCGGTGAGAGGGCGGATGAGCTCGGCGGGGTCGTCGTGGGCGAGGGCCGCGTGGAGCTTGCTGAGCAGGGTGTGGGCCGCGGGAGGCAGGTCGGTGAGGGCCGCGATCTGGCCGGCGATGCGGCGCAGGTCGGCCGCGTTGCGGCGGGCCCAGGTCGCGGTGGTGCGTTCGGCGGCGCGGCGTTCGCGGGTGGCCTGGACGCGCTGTTCGCCGGTGGTTCCGGCCGGGCCGGGACGGCCGCGCAGGTAGCGGCGTTCG
>NZ_WWKH01000911.1:0-62047 GCF_009865595.1 Streptomyces sp. SID1328
GCGTGGCCGCCGAACTGGTTGCGCAGCGCGGCGATCATCTTCATCTGCGGCGAGTCGTCCTGCCGCGAGGCGAACCGCGCGAACAGCGACGCGGTGATCGCGGGCAGCGGCACCGCGTTGTCGATCGCGGCCTCCACCGTCCAGCGTCCCTCACCGGAGTCCTGCGCGTAGCCGCGCAGGCCGTCCAGGTGCTCGTCGTCGTCCAGGGCGTTGACCGCGAGGTCGAGCAGCCAGGAACGGATGACCGTGCCCTCCTGCCAGGAGCGGAAGATCTCGCGGACGTTCTCCACGGAGTCGACCTTCTCCAGCAGCTCCCAGCCCTCGGCGTACGCCTGCATCATGGCGTACTCGATGCCGTTGTGGACCATCTTGGAGAAGTGGCCCGCGCCGACCTTGCCGGCGTGTACGGAGCCGAAGTCGCCCTCCGGCTTCAGCGCGTCGAGGACGGGCCGCACCTTGGCGACGTTCTCCTCGTCACCGCCGTACATCAGCGCGTAGCCGTTCGCCAGGCCGTGGACGCCGCCGGAGACGCCGCAGTCGACGAAGCCTATGCCCTTGGCCGCCAGCTCCTCGGCGTGCTTCTCGTCGTCCGTCCAGCGGGAGTTGCCGCCGTCCACGACCACGTCGCCGGGCTCCAGCAGCTCGCCGAGCCGGTCGACGGTCGCCTGCGTCGCCTCGCCCGCCGGAACCATCACCCAGACCACGCGCGGGGCGCTGAGCTTGCCCACAAGCTCTTCGAGGCTGTGGACGTCCGCGAGGTCCGCGTTGCGGTCGTATCCGATGACGGTGTGGCCTGCGCGGCGGATGCGCTCACGCATGTTGCCGCCCATCTTGCCGAGGCCGACGAGACCGAGCTCCATCAGTTGTTCCTTAGGTCGCTGTGTGGCGTGCCGGGCACGTGGGTGCCCGGCACCGAGCCTAACGGCGACCCGTCATGCACAACTGTGGGTATACGCGCTCATACGTACGCCCTCACCTGGGCTTTTGCCACCGGACCCGCACTCGGCCCGGTGCCGGGGAGGCCGGCTCAGCCGCTCAGGCGCACCGGCATGATCAGGTACTTGTAGGCGTCGTCCGCCTCCGCGTCCAGCGCGGGCTTGCCGCTGAGCAGCGCCGGCTTGGTCGAGGTGGTGAACGAGAGCTGGGCCACGGGGGAGTCGATCGCGCTCAGACCGTCCAGCAGGAAGGTCGGGTTGAAGGCGATCGAGATGTCGTCGCCGTCGAGCTGGGCGTCGACCCTTTCCACAGCCTGTGCGTCGTCGCTGGAGCCGGCCTCCAGGATCAGCACGCCCTGCTCGAAGCTCAGCCGCACCGGGGTGTTCCGCTCGGCGACCAGGGCGACGCGCTTGACGGCCTCCACGAAGGGGGCGGTCTCGATCACGGCGACCGAGTTGAACTCCGTCGGGAACAGCGTGCGGTACTTCGGCAGGTCGCCCTCGAGCAGCCGCGTGGTGGTGCGGCGGCCGGCGCCCTCGAAGCCGATGAGGCCCTCGCCCGAGCCGGAGCCGGAGAGCGCCAGGGTGACGCTGTCACCGGCGCCGAGCGACTTGGCGGTGTCCAGCAGCGTCTTGGCCGGGACCAGGGCCACCGCGGAGGCGTCGGGGTTCTCGGGCTTCCACAGGAACTCGCGGACCGCGAAGCGGTAGCGGTCGGTGGAGGCCAGGGTGACGGTGTCGCCCTCGATCTCGATGCGCACACCGGTGAGGACGGGCAGTGTGTCGTCGCGCCCGGCGGCGATGGCCACCTGGGACGCGGCGGCCGCGAAGACCTCGCCGGGGACGGTGCCCGTGGCGGTCGGCATCTGCGGCAGCGCCGGGTACTCCTCCACCGGCAGGGTGTGGAGGGTGAACCGCGAGGAGCCGCAAACCACGGTGGCCCGCACACCGTCGGTGGAGATCTCCACCGGGCGGTTGGGCAGCGCGCGGCAGATGTCGGCGAGCAGGCGGCCGGAGACCAGGACGGTGCCCTCCTCCTCGACCTCGGCCTCGACGCCCACCCGGGCGGAGACCTCGTAGTCGAAGCCCGACAGGCTGAGCTGGCCCTCCTCGGCCTTCAGCAGCAGGCCGGCGAGGACAGGCGCCGGCGGACGGGCCGGGAGGCTGCGTGCCGCCCACGCCACTGCCTCCGCGAGTACGTCGCGTTCCACCCGGATCTTCACCGTAAGCCGCCTCCTGCTGTTGCCTTCTGAGTCCTCCGACTCGGTGTCGCCTCCCGTTGCGAGGGGAAGGACACCGGTGACCAGTCTGACGCACCGCGCTGACAGCAGGTGCCGGTCGGGGTCAAGTCGGGCCGAGCGGCAGCCGAGGGCGAAACAGCGAGTTGTGCACAGGCCCCGCTTCGAAACGGATTCCTAGCTCTCTCTAGTCGGGAGTAGTAGTAGGGCCTGTGGATACCGTGGATAACCCCGTTTTCGCAGGTCAGGCCCCAAATTTTATCCACCGCCCCTGTGGGTGGAGCCCGTGGACAACTTGGCCCATCTGTGGAGAACAGAAAGTTCTGCACACACCGTCCCCAGGACAGGGTGAGTTCTCCCCAGCTGCGTCCCCAGGTTTGGCGCCGTTTCCCACAGGGGCTGTTGGCAGTTCCGTGTGACGGCTTTCACTCGACGCAGTGACCGGCCCCGTGATGTTGCCGAACAGTGGACAGTGATGTGGAGAAGCTGGCTTCCGCTGGGGACAACCGCCCTCAACCTGTGGGGCCAACCGTGGACAACGTTACGCACAGGGTGTGGACGGAGTCTTTGTCCACACCCTGTGGAGATCCTTCGTCCACGAATCCACAGCCCTCTGAGCTGGGCAGATGCCCAACCCCCAGCCTCCCTGTGGACGCAGCTTGGGACAACTTCGCAGTCCCCACCCTGTGGGCGAAAGAAAGTCGGGAAATCTGTGGAGGGAGGCCGTAACCCGCCGGGGAATCGAACACAAGGTTGCTGGTGGGACACGGGGCTGGGGGGTGGGAACGGGGCCAGCGGCTCGGATCGGAGGATTGGGCGGGGCTCCCGGTCCCCCTATGGGGTCCCACGCGCGTCGGCCGACGTGCTGTTCACCTCCGGCTCCTTTCGGCAGCCCCTCGCGCACACCCTCGCGGCTGCCAGACACTCCAGAAGCCCATGGCAACCGCCCCGTGGACGCTTCCCGCAAGAACGCCGAAGGGCGCCCCGGAGAACTCCCGGAGCGCCCTCATGGGCCCGTACGCGGCCGGCGTCAGCCGTTCTTGATGCGGTTCGTCAGCTCGGTGACCTGGTTGTAGATCGAGCGCCGCTCGGCCATCAGCGCCCGGATCTTGCGGTCCGCGTGCATGACGGTGGTGTGGTCGCGGCCGCCGAACTGCGCGCCGATCTTCGGCAGCGACAGGTCCGTCAGCTCCCGGCACAGGTACATGGCGATCTGCCGGGCGGTGACCAGCGCGCGGCCGCGCGAGGTGCCGCAGAGGTCGTCCACCGTGAGCCCGAAGTAGTCAGCGGTGGCCGCCATGATGGCTGTGGCCGTGATCTCGGGCGCGGAGTCCTCGCCGCCGGGGATCAGGTCCTTGAGGACGATCTCGGTGAGCCCCAGGTCCACCGGCTGCCGGTTGAGCGAGGCGAAGGCCGTCACCCGGATCAGCGCGCCCTCCAGCTCACGGATGTTCCGCGAGATCCGGGAGGCGATGAACTCCAGCACCTCCGGCGGGGCGTTGAGCTGCTCCTGCACCGCCTTCTTGCGCAGGATCGCGATCCGCGTCTCCAGCTCGGGCGGCTGGACGTCGGTGATCAGACCCCATTCGAAGCGGTTGCGCAGCCGGTCCTCCAGGGTGACGAGCTGCTTGGGCGGCCGGTCGGAGGACAGCACGATCTGTTTGTTGGCGTTGTGCAGCGTGTTGAAGGTGTGGAAGAACTCCTCCTGCGTCGACTCCTTGTCCGCGAGGAACTGGATGTCGTCGACGAGCAGGATGTCCATCTCCCGGTACCGCTTGCGGAAGCTGTCGCCCTTGCCGTCGCGGATGGAGTTGATGAACTCGTTGGTGAACTCCTCCGAGCTGACGTACCGCACCCGCGTACCGGGGTACAGGCTGCGCGCGTAGTGCCCGATCGCGTGCAGCAGGTGCGTCTTGCCGAGCCCCGACTCCCCATAGATGAAGAGGGGGTTGTACGCCTTCGCCGGCGCCTCGGCGACGGCAACCGCGGCCGCGTGCGCGAAGCGGTTGGAGGCGCCGATCACGAAGGTGTCGAAGAGGTACTTCGGGTTCAGCCGTGCGGTCGGCTCACCGGGGCCCCCGGTGCTCGGCGACGGGGAGGAGGACGAGCCGGAGCCGCCGCGGCCGGTGGACGGCAGTTCGGGACGCCCGGTCCCGCCGCCGCGCCGCCCGGCACCGCTGTCGGAGGGCGGCTCGGGCCGTTCCCGCCGGACCGGGTCGCGCTGGTCGTACTCGGCACGGGGCGCGCCGTACTCCGGGCGCGGGGCGTCGTAGTCGGGACGCTGCTGCTCGTATCCCTGGCGCTCGCGGCCGGGCGCGCGGTAGTCCGGCGCGCCGCCGTAGGAGTCCTGGGACGGGGAGGCGTAGGGATCGCGCTCGGGGTAGCCGAGGCGGGGCTGCTGCCAGCCGTAGTCGTTCTGTCCGGAGCGCGGCCAGGCGCCCGGCTCGGGGCGCTGGTACTCGGACGGATAGGTGGGGCGGGCCGTCGGCATCCGCTCCTCGCGCGCGGTCGGCGGGCGTTCGCCGCGGCCGGCCTGGCCGTCGCCCGGGCGCTGCTGGTCGTCGGCGCGGTGGCGGCCGTAGCCCTCGTAGGGGCCGGTGGGCAGTTCCGGCTCCTCGTAGCGCGGCGGGGCGCCCTGTTCGCGCTGGTCACGCTGGTCGCGGTCACGGGAGTCGGGCTGCTCGTGGCCGCCGGACGGCTGGGGGGCCGGGGGGCCGCCGACGGAGTCGTCCACCGTGATGGCGATCCGGATGGGGCGGCCGCACTCACGGCTCAGGGTCTCGCTGACGACCGGGGCCAGGCGGCCCTCGAGTACGTTCTTGGCGAATTCGTTCGGCACGGCCAGCAGCGCGGTGTCCGCGACCAGGGCCAGCGGCTGGCAGCGCCTGATCCAGTGCTCGTCCTTGGTCTCGACACCCTGGCCCCGGCCCTCGCCCAGGAGTTCCTCCAGTACGCGTGGCCACACTGCGGCAAGATCGGCAGGTACGTCAGCCACAGGGCACGCTCTCTCACAGGTCCCACGAACGTGTGGTTGTGGGATGGGTCGGGATGAAAATCGGGTGGACGGGCCGGACTGGGCCGGGCAATCCCGGTCGTGCGGGGACAAGGGAACGAATCGGAGTCCAGCCACGGTAGTCAGCGCAGCCGGTAGGGTTCAAGTTGTTGTCCCCAGCCTGTGGACAGTCTCCCCCGACGGGCGCCGGTTTGACCGGATGGCGTAGCCGCGCGTACCGTAACCAGGTCGAGTTGTCGATGGCTGCTGCCGCCTGCCTCCGATGGGCACAGATCGCTTCAGGTGATCGGGAAGCGGTGCACTCGGGCGTGACGCGAGCTACTCGTGGGCGCACGGTGACAGCCAGGACGGCACCCCGCCACTACCGATTTCTTCTGGAGCCCCCGAGTGAGCAAGCGCACCTTCCAGCCGAACAACCGTCGTCGCGCGAAGACCCACGGCTTCCGGCTGCGTATGCGTACCCGTGCCGGCCGCGCCATCCTGGCGACCCGCCGCAGCAAGGGTCGCGCCCGTCTGTCCGCCTGATCCCGATCAGGTCATGACATCGTGCTGCCCCTCGAAAACCGGCTGAGGCGGCGCGAGGACTTCGCATCCGCGGTACGACGAGGACGCCGGGCCGGTCGCCCGACTCTCGTCGTCCACCTTCGTAGCGGTGTCACGGACCCGCACGCGCCTGGGGAGAGCGCTCCCCCGACGCGTGCGGGTTTCGTCGTGAGCAAGGCCGTGGGCAACGCGGTCGTCCGCAATACCGTCAAGCGCAGACTGCGTCACCTGATGCGTGACCGAGTCGCCCTGTTTCCCCCCGGTAGCCTGGTAGTCGTACGCGCGCTGCCCGGATCGGGCGACGCGGACCACGCACGGCTGGCCCAAGACCTGGACGCCGCTATCCAGCGGCTACTGGGAGGGGGCACGCGATGAAGTACCCGCTACTGGCTCTGATCAAGTTGTACCAGTGGACGATCAGTCCGCTGCTGGGGCCGGTGTGCAAGTACTACCCGTCGTGCTCCCACTACGGCTACACGGCCATCGACCGGCACGGTGCCATCAAGGGAACAGCTCTCACGGCCTGGCGCATTCTCCGCTGCAATCCGTGGTCGCTGGGCGGTGTGGACCATGTCCCGCCGCGCAAGCGCCCGCGGTGGCACGAAATGCTGCGCAACGCCTGGGGCGCACGCAAGGGCGGGAACTCCGCCGAACCGGCCACCGAGGCGAAGCTTTCTTCCGAGCCACCTTCGGGCCCGGCCGCAGAGACCTCGTCCCATGCCCAAGGAGCATGATTAGTGGACACGATTGCCAGCTTCTTCAGCTTCATCACGACACCCGTCTCCTGGGTCATCGTCCAGTTCCACACGGTGTACGGGTCCATTTTCGGCCCTGACACGGGTTGGGCCTGGGGCCTGTCCATCGTGTCCCTGGTGGTCCTGATCCGCATCTGCCTGATCCCGCTCTTCGTGAAGCAGATCAAGGCGACGCGCGCGATGCAGACGCTCCAGCCGGAGATGAAGAAGATCCAGGAGCGCTACAAGAACGACAAGCAGCGCCAGTCCGAAGAGATGATGAAGCTGTACAAGGAGTCGGGTACCAACCCGCTCTCCTCGTGCCTTCCCATCCTGGCGCAGTCGCCGTTCTTCTTCGCCCTGTACCACGTGCTCAACGGCATCGCGTCGGGCAAGACCATCGGCGTCATCAACGACTCGCTGCTGGAGAG
Organism: Streptomyces sp. SID1328; assembly: GCF_009865595.1. NCBI lineage: Bacteria > Bacillati > Actinomycetota > Actinomycetes > Kitasatosporales > Streptomycetaceae > Streptomyces > Streptomyces sp. SID1328. The sequence continues at coordinate 6,895 of NZ_WWKH01000911.1, forward strand.
CGCCCGTAAGGCACACATCTTCGGTGCCCCGCTCGCGGCGAAGTTCAAGGACAACGCGGACACCCTGCACGCCCTCGGTGCCACCGTCACCGATGTGCGGGTCGTCACCGCCATCATGATCGTCCTGATGTCGGCGTCGCAGTTCTACACGCAGCGCCAGCTCATGACGAAGAACGTCGACACCTCGGTGAAGACCCCGTTCATGCAGCAGCAGAAGATGCTGATGTACGTCTTCCCGATCATGTTCGCCGTCTTCGGCATCAACTTCCCGGTCGGTGTCCTCGTCTACTGGCTGACCACCAACGTGTGGACCATGGGCCAGCAGATGTACGTCATCCGCAACAACCCGACTCCGGGCTCCAAGGCGCAGGCCGCCTACCTGGAGCGCCTGACCGGTCACGTCACGCACCACGGCAAGATCCGCAGCCGCAGCGCCCGGGTGATCGTCAAGGCGATCGTCGCCAAGGGCCGCGACCGCAACGAGGCCGAGCGGAAGTTCATCAACTCCCTCACCAAGGCCGGTCTGGTGGCCCAGGCCGACGGCAACGTGGTCAAGAGCGACAGCCAGGCCGTCGCCCAGACCGAGGACGGCACGCCCACCGCGGCCGTCGGCGCCCCGCGCCGTCAGCAGCCCAAGCGGCAGAGCAAGTCCCAGCGCCAGTCGGGGCTCAAGCAGCCGCACGAGGCCGAGCCGGCCGATGAGCCCGCCTCTTCGCCGTCGCTGACCAAGTCCGAGGAGCCGCAGGACGCCAAGCCCGCGCCTCCCAAGCAGACTCCGAAGCCCGGTTCCGGCACCCGCAGCAAGGCCCAGTCCGGGCAGCGCAAGGGTGGCCAGCGGCCCAAGTCCCCGTCCAAGAAGTAAGAAGGAGCCCATCCCGTGACGGAAGGCACCACCACCGCCGCCACCGAGGGTGCAGACACCCTCACCCGCCTGGAGCAGGAGGGTGAGATCGCTGCGGACTACCTCGAGGGTCTGCTGGACATCGCCGATCTCGACGGCGACATCGACATGGACGTGGAGGCCGACCGCGCCTCCGTCTCGATCATCAGCGACGCGCCGGGCCGCGACCTGCAGAAGCTGGTCGGCCGGGACGGTGAGGTGCTGGAGGCCCTTCAGGAGCTGACGCGCCTGGCCGTGCACCGCGAGACCGGTGACCGCAGCCGGCTGATGCTGGACATCGCGGGCTACCGGGCGCAGAAGCGCACCGAGCTGGCCGAGCTGGGCGCCAAGGCGGCCGCCGAGGTCAAGAGCACCGGCGAGCCGGTCAAGCTCAAGCCGATGACCCCGTTCGAGCGCAAGGTCGTCCACGACGCGATCAAGGGCGCGGGACTGCGCAGCGAGTCCGAGGGCGAGGAGCCCCAGCGGTTCGTCGTCGTACTGCCCGCCTGATCGGCCCCATGGTTCCATCGGCCCCGTCTGACCTACAGACGGGGCCGAACTTTGTCAGCCTGGTAGTTCTGAGGGCCGGTGCGTGAAGCACCGGCGCGGTACGGAAGGACGGTCCCCGTGACGGAGGCAGCGGAGCTTCCCCCCGCGCCCGAAGAGGCGCGGGAAGTGTTTGGCGATCGCTTCGATGACGCGGTCCGCTATGCGGAGCTGCTGGCCGAGGCAGGTGTCCAGCGTGGCCTGATCGGCCCGCGGGAGGTGCCCCGGCTGTGGGAGCGGCACCTGCTGAACTGTGCGGTGCTCTCCGAGGCCGTCCCCGAGGGGGTGACGGTGTGCGATGTCGGCTCGGGTGCGGGACTGCCGGGCATTCCGCTGGCCCTGGTGCGGGACGACCTCAACATCACCCTGCTGGAGCCCTTGCTGCGGCGGACCACGTTCCTCACCGAGGTCGTGGAGCTGCTGGGCCTGGACCACGTCACCGTGGTCCGCGGGCGTGCGGAAGAGATGCTGGGCAAGGTGCCGCCGGTCCATGTGGTGACCGCGCGCGCCGTGGCTCCACTGGACCGCCTGGCGACCTGGGGCATCCCGCTGCTGCGGCCCTACGGCGAGATGCTGGCGCTCAAGGGCGACACCGCCGAGGAGGAACTGAAGGCGGCGTCCACCGCGCTCAGCAAGCTCGGTGCGGTCTCCACCTCGGTGCTCCACGTCGGCGAGGGCGTGGTGGACCCGCCGTCCACGGTGGTCCGGGTGGAGGTCGGGGAAAGCCCCGGCGGCGTCCGCTTCGCCGCCAAGCGCGCCAAGGCGGCCCGGACGAGCCGGACGCGGCGACGTCGCTGAGTCGTGAGATTCTCCGCCCCAGGCTGCCGAGTCCTGGGCTCTTGAGTCCTGAGAGTGCGTCCCTGGCCACGGCTGGGGGCGCATTTTTCTTTCCCGGCCGGGCTAGTGGGCCGGGCGGGCCGGAGTGTCGCAGAGCACCGGTCCTCCTGGCTGTGCATCGTGTTTCACGTGAAACGTCGCTCCTTGCTGCATGGCATCATCAGCCGCGGTCGCGCCGCGGCAGAACCCCTCGACCGGCGGCCTCTTGGTTCACTCGGAGGGGTTCCGAAGTTGTCCACAGAGGTGGACTTCTCCACAGAAGGACAGGGCTCACTGGTTCACGCCCCCGAAGGCATGGGAGGCTCTGTTCATTGCGAGCCTGTAGTCGAGGAGAGTGAATCCTTGCGGTCCGACGCCAACATCGCGGGACCGATGACCGATCCGGTCCCCGGTCCCCGTACCGAATCGAGGGGGACGGATGTTTCACGTGAAACACCGCCTCCGATGGACGACACTCCCATCGGTCGTGCGGCCCAAGTGGCGGTCGACGCCCTGGGCCGTGCCGCGGAAGGCATGCCGAGGCCGGAGCAGACCCGAGTCATCGTGGTCGCCAACCAGAAGGGCGGCGTCGGCAAGACCACGACCACCGTCAATGTGGCCGCCTCTCTCGCGCTGCACGGCGGCCGGGTCCTGGTGATCGACCTCGACCCGCAGGGGAACGCCTCCACGGCACTGGGGATCGACCACCACGCGGAAGTTCCCTCCATCTACGACGTCCTGGTGGACAGTCGGCCCCTGGCCGAGGTCGTCCAGCCCGTACCCGATGTCGAGGGCCTCTTCTGTGCTCCCGCCACGATCGACCTCGCGGGCGCGGAGATCGAGCTGGTTTCCCTGGTGGCCCGCGAGAGCCGGCTGGAGCGCGCCATCCAGGCGTACGAGCAGCCGTTGGACTACATCCTCATCGACTGCCCGCCGTCGCTCGGCCTGTTGACGGTCAACGCCCTCGTGGCCGGCCAGGAAGTCCTCATCCCGATCCAGTGCGAGTACTACGCGCTGGAGGGGCTGGGCCAACTCCTGCGCAACGTCGACCTGGTGCGGGGCCACCTCAACCAGTCCCTGCATGTGTCGACGATCCTCCTCACGATGTACGACGGCCGGACCCGCCTCGCCTCCCAGGTCGCGGAAGAGGTGCGCACCCACTTCGGCGACGAGGTGCTGCGCACGAGCATTCCCCGCTCGGTCCGTATCTCCGAGGCGCCGAGCTATGGGCAGACGGTACTGACCTACGATCCAGGATCGAGCGGTGCGCTGTCCTATCTCGAGGCGGCCCGAGAGATCGCGCTGAGGGGCGTGGGGGTCAGCTATGACCCGACCCAGGCCCATCTCGGCACCCAGAACGACCCGAACATGGTGGAGGGGATGCAGTGAGTGATCGACGGAGGGGGCTGGGCCGAGGACTTGGCGCACTGATCCCCGCAGCACCGACCGAGAAGATCCCGGCTTCGGCCGTGCTGGGCGGCGGCTCGTCCGCCGGCTCGGCATCGGGTCCGGCTCTGTCGCCCGACCGCAGGCCCACCGGCATCGGCCGGGGCGGCGCCCTGTCGGCGGTGCCGCAGGAGCCGGAGGAGGCCCAGGCAAGCCCGGCCGACGAGCGCCCCGCGCCGCCCGCAGGTGCCTACTTCGCCGAGCTGCCGCTCGAGTCCATCACGCCGAACCCGCGCCAGCCGCGCGAGGTCTTCGACGAGGACGCGCTGAATGAACTGGTCATCTCCATCAAGGAGGTCGGCCTGCTCCAGCCCGTCGTCGTACGGGAACTGGGCGACGACCGCTACGAACTGATCATGGGTGAGCGCCGGCTGCGCGCCAGCCGTGAGGCGGAGCTGGAATCCATTCCGGCGATCGTCCGTGCCACGGACGACGAGAAGCTGCTGTTGGACGCCCTGCTGGAGAACCTGCATCGCGCGCAGTTGAACCCGCTGGAAGAGGCGCACGCCTACGACCAGTTGCTCAAGGACTTCAACTGCACGCACGACCAGTTGGCCGACCGCATCGGGCGCTCCCGGCCGCAGATCTCCAACACTCTGCGGCTGCTGAAGCTTTCGGCGACCGTGCAGAAGAGGGTCGCCGCAGGCGTGCTCTCGGCCGGTCACGCGCGGGCGCTGCTGTCGGTGGAGGACTCCGAGGAGCAGGACCGGCTGGCGCACCGCATCGTGGCCGAGGGGCTGTCGGTGCGGGCGGTCGAGGAGATCGTGACCCTGATGGGCTCGCGCCCCCAGCGAGCGCAGCGCGCCAAGGGCCCTCGGGCCGGTGCTCTGGTCTCCCCGGCGCTGAGCGATCTCGCGACGCGGCTCTCCGACCGGTTCGAAACCCGGGTGAAGGTCGACCTCGGCCAGAAGAAGGGCAAGATCACCGTCGAGTTCGCCTCGGTGGACGATCTGGAGCGCATCCTCGGCACGCTGGCTCCGGGTGAGGGGCCGATCCTGCCGAAGGGGCTGCAGGAGGACGACTCCGAGGAGTAGCCCCCTGTCAGGGGCGTCCTCACAGGGCCGCAGGGGCGGGCCGTGTCCGGTGTGTACCGGAACACGGTCCGCTCTTTGCTTTGCTCCGGTATCTAGGCAATCGCATCGTGGATACGATGCGAGCGGATGTGACCCGGCGAAGGAAGCGAGGAACGGCTTTCATGGGGCGTCGGCTCGTACCGCTCACGCTGGACAACCTCAGGGACCTCCCCCAGCGGTGCCGCTCCTGCGTGTTCTGGGAACTGGACCCGGTCACCGCCGAAGCCGCCGTGCGCGAGGGCACCGCGGAGGTGGAGAAGGAGTCCTGGATCTCCGCCGTCCTGCTGGACTGGGGCTCCTGCGGCCGCGTCGCCTATGTCGACGACGTACCGGTCGGCTTCGTGCTCTACGCCCCGGCGGCCTACGTCCCACGTGCGACGGCGTTCCCCACGAGCCCGGTCTCTCCGGACGCCGTTCAGCTCATCACGTCATTCATCATGCCCGGCTACCAGGGGCAGGGGCTGGGTCGGATGCTGGTGCAGGCGGTCGCCAAGGATCTGCTGCGCCGGAACTTCAAGGCCATCGAGGCGTTCGGCGACACCCGCTGGAAAGAGCCCGCCTGCCTGCTGCCGGCCGACCATCTCCTCGCCGTCGGCTTCAAGACGGTGCGCCAGCACTCCCGCCACCCCCGTCTCCGTCTGGAACTGCGTTCCACGCTGTCCTGGAAGGAAGACGTCGAGATGGCTCTCGACCGGCTGCTGGGCGCGGTGCACAAGGAACCGGCGCTGCGGCCGCTGTGACGGTTCGGCGCGGACTCCGGCTCACGGACATGACGAAGGGGCCGGCCCGAGTGGGCCGGCCCCTTCGTGAGCCGTGTTTCACGTGAAACGTCAGCCAGTGATGAAGTCGTCCAGGTCGCGGACGAGCGCCGCCTTCGGCTTGGCGCCGACGATCGTCTTGACGACCTCGCCACCCTGGTAGACGTTCAGCGTCGGGATGGACATGACGCCGTACTTGGCGGCCGTGGCCGGGTTCTCGTCGATGTTCAGCTTGACGATCTGGATCTTGTCGCCGTGCTCGGCGGCGATGGCCTCCAGGGACGGAGCGATCTGGCGGCACGGGCCGCACCACTCGGCCCAGAAGTCCACCAGGACGGGCTTGTCGCTCTTGAGGACGTCCTCGTCGAAGGAGTCGTCAGTCGTTTTCTTCACGGTGCCGGCCACAGCGGGCTCCTCACTTGATCATTCGGTGGGGGAAGGGGGTATCAGACAGCGGTCTTCTCGGGCTCGGCGTGGCCGCCCTCGTCCAGCAGGGCCGCGAGGTAGCGCTCGGCGTCCAGGGCCGAGGCACAGCCGGTGCCGGCCGCGGTGATCGCCTGGCGGTAGGTGTGGTCGACCACGTCACCCGCGGCGAAGACGCCGGGCAGGTTGGTCCGGGTGGAGGGAGCCTCGACCTTGAGGTAGCCCTCCGCGTCCAGGTCGAGCTGGCCCTTGAACAGCTCGGTGCGCGGGTCGTGACCGATGGCGATGAACAGACCCGTGACGGGCAGGTCGGACAGCTCGCCGGTCTTGAGGTTGCGCAGCTTCAGCCCGGAGAGCTTCTGCTCGCCCAGGATCTCGACGACCTCGCTGTCCCAGGCGAACTTGATCTTCGGGTCGTTGAAGGCGCGCTCCTGCATCGCCTTGGAGGCGCGCAGGGTGTCCCGGCGGTGGATGATCGTCACGGACTTGGCGAACCGGGAGAGGAAGGTCGCCTCCTCCATCGCGGTGTCGCCGCCGCCGATGACGGCGATGTCCTGGTCCCGGAAGAAGAAGCCGTCACAGGTGGCGCACCACGAGACGCCACGGCCGGACAGCGCGTCCTCGTTGGGCAGCGCGAGCTTGCGGTGCTGGGAGCCGGTGGCGACGATGACGGCCCTGGCCCGGTGGACCGTGCCCGCGGTGTCGGTGACGGTCTTCACGTCGCCGGTCAGGTCGACGGAGACGATGTCGTCCGGCAGCAGCTCGGCGCCGAAGCGCTCGGCCTGCGCCCGCATGTTGTCCATCAGCTCGGGGCCCATGATGCCGTTGGGGAAGCCCGGAAAGTTCTCCACCTCGGTGGTGTTCATCAGCGCGCCACCGGCGGTGACGGCACCCTCGAACACCAGGGGCTTCAGGGACGCACGCGCGGTGTACAGCGCCGCCGTGTAGCCCGCGGGCCCGGAGCCGATGATGATCACATTACGGACGTCGCTCACGGCTTGGTTCCTCGTCTCTGGTCTGTGTCGGCCGACCGGTGGGAGCCCCTGCCGGGACTCTCACACCACCCAACCGATCCTAAGGGGCGCACATTCCCCTGATGTCCGGCCACGCGACGGCTCACACGGTACGGGCGAGGAGAGGTGGGCGGAGACGACACCCGCGCCGTTTCAAGAACGGACGAGACTCTGCTTGAGGAGCACGCTTCCGGCGGCGGGGGTCCGCTTGGACGTGCAGGAGGCGTCGACCACATAGGCGGTGACCCGCTTGCCATCGGCCTTGTCAGGCACCACGACGAGGTAGGCGCTCTTGTCGTCATAGGTGCCGCTCTTCGCCCCCAGAACCGTTTCACCGGAGTGGAGTGCTCGCCGCACGCAGTCGGGCACCGGGACCTCGGTCTGGATCAGAGTGTTCGCGCTCTGCGTAGGCCCCGAGGGGGCGAGGTCCGTCTCGGCGTCCTGCTGCGGGTGCTGGCTGCCTCGCTGCAGCCCCTCCCTGGCGGTGAGCAGGTCCGACACCTGGCTTTGCACACTGGCCCCGGAGAACGTGCCGACGGCGGACGCGGCCGTGCTCTGCGCCGGCTTGTCGGACGCGTTGTTACCGAGGGACTGCATGAGCAGAGAGCCGGCCCCGAGGACGGCAACGGTGAGTACGGCGCCCAACGCGGCTGTCCGGCGACGGCTTCGAGAGCGCTCCTTCCGGCCGGGGCCAGTGGTGGAGCGGGAGAGCTTGCCGGGGCGGGCCGGTGGAGTCGGTGTTTCACGTGAAACATGACGGCCGGGGCCTACGGAATCCGCCTGTTCGGTCCGCCCCGCTGCCTCGGCGGCGAGGGCGGCGTCGATCCGCTCCGCGATGTCGGTGGGCATCGGGGGTACATCCGGGACGTCGCCCAGCAAGCCCTGGATCTCTGTCAGCGCGGCATGGACCTCGGCGCACGCTTGGCAGCCCTCCAGGTGGTGCCGCAGCTCCGCGCTGCGGGACGGCGGGAGGAGCCCCTCGGCCAGCTCGGAGATCTCGGCGACGTCCGGGTGCCCGGTCGTGTCCGTCGAAGACGTCATGCTCGCCCACCTCCGCCCTTCACGACGGCTGAACCATTCGGCCCGGAGTCTTCGGTTCCCTCGCCCGCAGATCCTGTCGAAGGTGGGACGGATGCCCTGTGCACCCGGTTCCGTCCCACCACGGGTTCTTTCCCACCGTCACCGGCGGCGCCCGGCCGCAGGTGGGTGAGCAGGGGGAGGAGTCTGGCGCGGCCTCGTGCGCAGCGGCTCTTCACCGTCCCGGTGGGCACGTCGAGGACCCGCGCGGCCTCGGCGACGGGGTAGCCCTGCATGTCCACCAGGACCAGTGCGGCCCGCTGTTCCGCGGGAAGGGTGCCGAGGGCCTCCAGGAGCTGGCGGTGGAGGTCGTTGCGCTCGGCCGGGGCGGAGGCCGACTCGTGCGGCTCCAGGAGCTGTTCCAGGCGTTCGGGGTCGTCGACGGGCGCGGTCTTCCGCGAGGCGGCCTTGCGGATGCGGTCCAGGCAGGCGTTCACCGTGATCCGGTGCAGCCACGTCGTGACGGCCGACTGCCCACGGAAGGTGTGCGCGGCCCGGTACGCCGACACCAGCGCGTCCTGCACCGCGTCGGCGGCTTCCTCGCGGTCCCCCAGCGTCCGCAGCGCGACTGCCCACAGCCGGTCCCGGTGCCTCCGCACGATCTCACCGAAGGCATCGGGGTCACCCTGCACATGACGGGCGAGCAGGTCCTCGTCCCGCACCTCGCCGTACCGACTGGCGCCTGCCATCGTCCCCCTCCGCGTCGGACGGGACGTCAGCCCGTGAAATGCACTTCGGTGATGGCCTGCTTGTAGCCCGCCTGCGAGTAGGTGGCAGCGTCGTAGCCGGACATGGGAACGGCGGTCAGCCAGACCAGGACGTACCGCGCTTTCACCGGCTTGCTCGGCTTCACCGTGGCGGTGGTGCTCGTGGTGGTGGTGCTGCCGGCCTTGTGCATCGAGTCCAGCGACACGGGTGCCGAGTCGGAGGTGTAGAGATCGACCGTGGTGTGATCCCCGGGGTAGCGCAGCCCGATCGTGGCGGCGTCCAGGTCCGTTGCCGAGCCGAGGTCGTAGACGATGCCCACACCGGGCTTCAGGGGGGCGATCTGGGGGCCGTTGTTGAAGGACTTGGTCCGCCAGGCCGTCGACGTGTCTCCGTCGTACGTTTTGGCGACATCGTTCGGGTGCTGGGCGCCGCCCACGGCGACGAACTCCTGGGCACTCTGGATCTTCACCGGCTGCGGCGCGACCTTGGCCGCACCCTTGTCGCCGTCGTCCTGCGTCTGGGTGGTGTTGGTGTCGTCGGAGTTCTTGCTGCGGTCCATCAGGGCGTCCGCGAGCTGCCAGCTTCCGAGGCCGAGCGCGGCAATGAGGAGGGCGGAGACCGCCCACTTCAGCGCCTTGCCGGTGCGGCTCTGGAGCGGGGCCGGCGGGGGAACTACGGGCTGGGTGACACCTGCGTGGGCCGAGGGCCGGCCGTAGGTTCCCTGCTGGTAGGTCGTGCGCTGGTACTCCGGCGGACCGCTGAACGCGGGCTCCGGCGGCCGTACGCGCGGCATCTCACCGATCGCCTTGACCAGCTCCTCCGGCGTGGTGCAGGCGGCCTCGTGCCGGGAGGCGGTGGCGCCGTCGTTGACGAGCGCGCGCATGGCCAGCTCGGACAGCCCCCGGTGGACTCCGGCCCGTACCTGGTCCGGCGCGATGAGACCGATGTCCTTGGGCAGCCCGGCCAGGCCGTACGCGTCGCTCTCGTAGGGCCAGCGCTGCGTCAGCGCCGCGTACAGCAGGGCGCCGATCGCCTCGGTGTCGGTGCGCTGCGGGGTGTCGGAGCCGACGCCGCGCAGGGCGGCGTTCACGGCGAGGCCGCGGATGCGCCACTGTCCGGAGGAGGTGCGCAGGACAGCGTTCGGGTTCAGCCGCAGATGGGCGAGGCCCTCACGGTGCGAGGCGGCCATGGCGGCCGCGACCTGACTGACCATCTGGTAGGCGTCGTGCGGCTCCAGCGGGCCGACAGCCAGCAGCGCGGTCAGCTCGGTGGCGTCGGGCAGCCATTCGTGGACCACGTAGACGAGGTCGTTCTCCTCGACCGCGTCGAGGACCTGGACGAAGCGCGGGTCACCGAGCAGCGCCGCCGAACGGGCGGCTGCCAGCACGGCACGGGCGCGTACGTGGTCGGCGGGCAGGATGTGCACACCGACGGCACGGCGCAGTTTTTCGTCGACCGCACGCCAACTGCTGAATCCGTCCAGACGGGTGACGCACTCCTCCAGACGGTAGCGCTTGGCGAGCTTGTGACCACTGTGCAACTCGGTGGGCGAGGACGCCTTGCCGGACTCCTTCGCGCCGCCTCTCCCCTGCGTCTGGTCGATGTCCGTGTCCCGCTCCGGGTTCTCGGCCACCCCGTCGGCCGTGGCCTGATCCGCCTTGGCGGTCAGCGGCTCGTCACCGCTGTTGTCTGCCACGTCGACGGCAGCCGTGCTGCGTTCCGCCACCGTCGTCCCTGCCTCCCCATCCGTTGCACGCTGTCCGACGCCGAACCCAATTGTGCCCACAGTCCGCCGCTATGCACGACACGCAGAGGGGGACGATGGTTGTGCGACTACCCTCGGCTCATCGCCCCAGACGCCCGCGCACCATGCCGACGAGCGAGTTCAGCTCGTCGATCCGCATGCGGCGCGCTGCCACGAAGAAGACTCCGAGCAGTACCGCCCCACCTGCCACCAGGGCCACGAGAGAGCCGAGGACGCCCTGTCCGAGGGAGTGCCCGATGCCGTAGCAGGCCGCGCCGCTGAGCAGTGCCGCCGGGACCGAGGCGATCGCCAGGCGGGCGTACGTCCGCAGCACCCGGGAGCCGTCCAGGTCGCCGCCCAGCCGCTTGCGCAGCCGGCGCCAGGCGACACCGACGCCGATGGCGTAGGAGAGGCCGTAAACGGCCGCCATGCCCGCGACCGCCCAGCGGGACGGCAGCAGGAAGTAGCAGAGCGCGGAGGCGCCCGCGTTGACCGCCGCCACGATGACCGTGTTGTAGAAGGGGGTCCGGGTGTCCTCGTACGCGTAGAAGGCGCGCAGGACGACGTACTGCACCGAGTACGGGATCAGGCCGAGGCCGAAGGCCATCAGCATGAAGCCCATGTTGGTGGCCGAGCCGGTGCCGGAGGAGCCGAAGATCAGCGTGCACATCGGGATGCCGAGCGAGACGAAACCGAAGGCGATGGGCACGATGGCCACCGCCGTGGTGCGCAGACCCTGCGAGATGTCGTCGCGGACGGCGCCGCCGTCGCCCTCGGCGGCCGAGCGCGACAGACGCGGCAGCAGCGCGGCCATCAGGGACACGGTGATGATGGCCTGCGGCAGACCCCAGATGAGCTGGGCGTTGGCGTAGGCGGCGAAGCCGGCACCCTTGACCCCGGAGTCCTTGCCGGCGGCGGTGGAGAGCTGGGAGACGACCATGGCGCCCGCCTGGTTGGCGAGCACGAACAGCACCGTCCACTTGGCGAGCATCGCGGCCTTGCCCAGGCCGTGGCCCCGCCAGTCGAACCGGGGCCGGATGCGGAAGCCGGTCTCGCGCAGGTACGGGATCATCGCCAGGGCCTGCACGACGAGACCGAGCAGGATGCCGATGCCGAGCAGCCGCTGGCCCTCCGGGGGGATGTTGTGGACGGTCATGTGGGAGTCGGCCGCGGAGCCGTAGACCCACAGGAACATGCCGAGCGTGACGATGATGACGATGTTGTTCAGGACCGGGGTCCACATCATCGCGCCGAACTTGCCTCGTGCGTTCAGGATCTGACCCATCACCACGTGGATGCCCATGAAGAAAATCGAGGGCAGGAAGTAACGGGTGAAGGTGACAGCCACGTCGCTGGCCGCCGAGTCGGAGGCGACTGAGTTCGACAGCACACGCACCAGATATGGCGCGCCGAGCATCGTCAGCGCGGTCAGCGCCGCGAGCGCGACCATCACGACGGTCAGCAACCGGTTGGCGAAGGCCTCTCCGCCGTCCTCGTCCTCCTTCATCGACCGCACGAGCTGCGGCACGAAGACCGAGTTGAGGCCGCCGCCGACGGTCAGGATGTAGATCATCGTGGGCAACTGGTAGGCGATCTGGAAGGAGTCGCCAAGAAAGCCGGCGCCCAGCGCCGCGATGATCATTGCGGAGCGGACGAAGCCGGTGAGGCGCGACACCATCGTGCCCGCGGCCATGACGGCGCTGGAGCCGAGCAGCCCGGAGGCGCGGCCCTTCGCCGGGGCCGGAGCCGGTGGAGCCGGGGTCTCCACGGGACCGGACGGACCGGCCGGGGCGGGTACGGGTGGCTGCATGGGGTTCCCGGAGGCTGCCTGGTACGGGTTTCCGCCGTGGTGCGCGGGGGGCTGGGTGTGGGGCGGCGGGTAGGAGCCGCCGCCCTGGGCCGTGCGGGCGGAGCCGGCGGCGCCGCTGTGCTGCTGGTCCCGCAGAAGGTGCGCGAAGGCGTCCGGCTCGTGGTACTCCTCGCCGGAGTGCGAGACCAGATCGTCCACGCCCACGAACTGGGTCGTACGCGGGTGATCCCCGTACGGCAGGTGCTGGGTGGCGTCACCCTCCGGCTCGGGCGCCGGGGTCTTGGCCCACACGCGCGGGTCGGGGGAGTACGAGGACTGCGACGGCGGTGCGTAGAGCGGCCGGCGCGGCTCGTAGCTGCCCGGAGGGGGCGGCGGGTGCGCGGCGCGGTCGTAGAGCGCCTCGGCGACCGGGTCCTGGGCGGAGAGGTCCCGCGCCCGGTAGGGGTCCTGGTCGTAGGCGTCCTGGAGGTACATGTCCGCCGCGGGCTGCGACGGCTCCTGGCCGGGCTCGGGCGGGGTCTCGGGTCGGTGGCCCGAGTCGGCGGCGTCCTGGCCGCGGTCACCGTCGTACGGCGCGTTCATGGTTACCCCACCTCATCGTCCCTGGCCACACGGGCCGCGGCGTCGCTCAACGGTCCACTCTCTCACCCGTGCCGGACGGGTCGGTGCTTTCCGGTGCGGTGTCCGGTGCAGGGTCACCCGGCTGGTCCGGCCCGGCTGCCCCGGCGGACGAACCGGACTCCTCGGGAAGACGGTCCCCGGCGTCGTCCGGGTTCCCGGAGTCGTCGCCGGAGTCCGCCTCCGCCTCGTCCGGGCCCTCCTCCTCGGCCTGGCGGGCGGCCGCGCGCTTGCGCTGGGTGTACATCCTGAAGCCGGCGAGGACCAGCAGCAGCACCCCGCCGCCGATCACCAGCATGACGGTGGGCGTGACCTCGGTGACCTTCACGTCGAAGCTGACGGGGTCGCCGTACTCCTGGCCGTCCTCGGTGTAGAGCTGGGCGAGGACCGTGGCCCGGCCGTTGGCGTTGGCCGAGGTGGTGAACTTCACCGACTGGCTGTGGCCGCCGGAGACCTCGACGGGCTGCTCGTCGTACGCCTTGCCGGCGATCTTCAGCCGGGTCGGCTGGGTCGAGCTGAGCCGCAGATACAGGTGGCCGACAGGCTGGACCAGGTTGTTCTGCACGGTCACCGGGATGGTGGCGCTGCGCCCGGAGAGCTTGGTCTCCGACTTGTCGATCAGCTTGACCTGGCCGCCGAGGTTGTCGAGATAGCTCAGCACGTCGGTGCGGAAGCCGTCCGCCTTGGCGGCCTGGCCCCGCCACGACGTGGACATCCCGCGGTTTATGGCCCGGCCGAAGGGCGTGATCACACGGGACTGGTCGGTGAGGATCACCTGGAAGTTGTCGAGCTTGTCCTGCGTGTCCGCGACCTGCTCGAAAGCGCTCCTCGGCAGTTCCTGCTTGCGCAGCGAGGAAGGGTAGGCCGAGGTGGAGGGGATGCGTGTGGCGGCGTCCGGGTCGGGCTTGGCATTGGCGGCGCCGGTGAGGGTCTCGGGCTGCGACCAGTTGCCGTCCTGGAGTGCCTTCACGGCGGTGGCCATCGCCTGCGCCTGGCTGGCGGTCGGCGTGCGCTGCGGGGCGACCACGAAGCTGCGCTGCTCGTCCTTCTGTACGTTCGCCTCGAGGCTCTGTGCCAGGAACTGCTGCACTGCGAGCGTGGAGGTGTCCGCCTTGGTGAGGTCGCCCTCGAAGGCCGTGGACATCCGCGCGTCCGCGACCACCGCCGTGGTGCCGCCGCCGATCGGGCGGGCGGCGGACGGCGTGTAGGGCAGCCCGGTGGACTCCCGGAGGCTGTCGCTGCGCGCGATCACCCGGTCGGCGCCGGCGGAGGTGGCCACCTTGATGATCGAGGGGTCGACGGCGCCGTCCACCGGCCATGCGAAGTCGGTGGTCGGCGTCACATGGAGCACGGTCTTCACCGTGAGGGCGGCGACGTCGGTGGCGTCCTTGAGGTGGCTGAGCGACCCGGGGACGCTGGTGCCGGTGTGGGCGAGCGAGGCGAGGTCCGGGTCGGCGAAGGGCAGCGCGACGACCTCCTTGTCCGCCACGGCCGTCTGGAGACCGGCCAGCCACTGCTTGGCGACATCCTGGTTCTCGCGGGAGCCGGCCTTGCTGGTGCCGTCGGGCTGCTGGATCCGGTAACCGTTGGCCATGGCGTCCACCGCGGCCAGCAGGTCCGGGTCGATCACCCAGGAGACGTCGAGATCGCGGCCCAGGTCCATCATCTGCGCCAGGCGGCCGCCGGGGGCGATCTCCTTGGCCAGCTCGTCGTCCTGGAAGACGGGGGTCTGCCGCTCTCCGGCGCCCGTGCGGGCGGTCATGTGAACGGAGGAGATCAGCGGCCACATGAACGTCGTACGGCTCTTGGTGTCGGCCTCGGACGACTGCCAGGGCAGGAAGGTCCGCTCGATGCCGAGCATCTGGTCCCAGGGCCGCGCCGAGGTCTTGCCGGAGACGGAGACGCCGAACGAATAGACGCCGTCCTTGCCGAGGTCCAGCTCGTCCGCGGGCACGGAGATGCTGAAGTGCTCGGCGACGCCCGGAATCAGCTTGCTGAACTTCTGCGTGTACTTGCCGCCGAGCTCGTCGCCGGCACCGCCGCGGAGATCGTCGGGGTGCTGGGCGATGCCGTCGATCGCGGAGCGGGTGTTCAAAAGGGGGCCCACCCGGAGGCCGACGTGGGCGCCGGTCACGGACTGCCCACCGTTGTTGATCACGGTGCCGGACACGGTCAGCGTGTCGTCCTCGGTGGGCGCGCTGGGCGTCAGTGAGTCCAACGCCACGGACACCGAGTCCGCCGGCGCCGCCTGCGCGGGCTCGGCCGCGGTCAACTGGAGCAGCCCGGCCAGCAGCGGTGCGCCCGCCAGCAGCGCTCCGGCGCGCCGCAGTCGGCGGCGGGCAGGAGAGGCACTGGGCCCCTGGATTTCAGCCGCGTCGGCCACGCGCTAGCCCGTCCCTCGTCGTCGTCATCAGTGGTCGTCGGAATGTGCGTCCCCGCATGGTAACGATGACCGCAGAGGCTGAGTGCCACGGACCGTTCCCCAAGATCGCCACGGAGCGGCCGCCTGTCCTCTATATCCATTAAGGAGCGGAGAGCCGGTGTCCGCCGCTAGGGGAGCCCTTGTGGGGGTATGGCAGGGAGCCTCAGCGCCGGTCAAACGGGTGCGGTCCCGGGCGGCCGGGCCACGTACCCTCTTCTGTTGTGCCGAACCCCAACGATGACAATCCCGCTGCCCTCAGTCAGGTGCAGCAGCGCGCGGTGAGCGAGCTGCTGCGGGTGGCCCCCGTCGCCGACGACCTCGCCCGCCGTTTCAAGGAGGCCGGGTTCTCGCTCGCCCTGGTCGGCGGCTCGGTCCGTGACGCGCTGCTGGGCCGGCTCGGGAACGACCTGGACTTCACGACCGACGCGCGCCCCGAGGACGTGCTGCGGATCGTCCGGCCCTGGGCGGACGCCGTCTGGGAGGTCGGGATCGCCTTCGGCACGGTGGGCGCCCAGAAGGACGGCTATCAGATCGAGGTCACCACCTACCGCTCCGAGGCGTACGACCGCACCTCCCGCAAGCCCGAGGTGTCGTATGGCGACTCCATCGAGGAGGACCTGGTCCGGCGCGACTTCACCGTCAACGCGATGGCCGTGGCCCTGCCGGAGAAGGAGTTCATCGATCCGCACGGCGGTCTGGAGGACCTCGCGGCACGGGTGCTGCGTACGCCCGGCACGCCGGAGGAGTCCTTCTCCGACGACCCGCTGCGCATGATGCGGGCCGCCCGCTTCGCCGCCCAGCTCGACTTCGAGGTGGACCCGGCGGTGGTCACCGCGATGACGGAGATGTCCGCGCGGATCGAGATCGTGTCGGCCGAGCGGGTCCGGGACGAGCTGAACAAGCTGCTGCTCTCCGCGCACCCCCGCAAGGGCTTGACCCTGCTGGTCGACACCGGGCTAGCCGCCCAGGTGCTGCCCGAGCTGCCGGCGCTCCGGCTGGAGCGTGATGAGCACCACCGCCACAAGGACGTCTACGACCACTCGCTGATCGTGCTGGAGCAGGCGATCGACCTGGAGGAGAACGGCCCGGACCTCACCCTCCGGCTCGCCGCGCTGCTGCACGACATTGGCAAGCCCCGGACGCGGCGTTTCGAGCAGGACGGCCGGGTCTCCTTCCACCACCACGAGGTGGTCGGCGCCAAGATGACCAAGAAGCGCATGACGGCGCTGAAGTACTCCAACGACCTGGTGAAGGACGTCTCCCGCCTGGTCGAGCTACACCTGCGCTTCCACGGCTACGGCACCGGGGAGTGGACGGACTCCGCGGTCCGGCGCTACGTCCGCGACGCGGGCCCGCTGCTGGACCGGCTGCACAAGCTGACCCGCTCCGACTGCACGACCCGGAACAAGCGCAAGGCGGCCACACTGTCCCGCGCCTATGACGGGCTGGAGGCGCGCATCGCCGAGCTGCAGGAGAAGGAGGAGCTGGACTCCATCCGCCCCGACCTCGACGGAAACGAGATCATGACGATCCTCGGCGTCGGACCGGGCCCGGTCATCGGCCAGGCGTACAAGCACATGCTGGAGCTGCGCCTGGAGAACGGCCCGATGGAGCACGACACTGCGGTCGCGGCCCTCAAGGAATGGTGGGCGCAGCAGCAGAGCTGAACGCTTCCGAGACGTGTTTCACGTGAAACATGACTCAGCGGAGGGGCGGTGTTTCACGTGAAACACCGCCCCTCTCACTCTCCCGGCGCCACTCGAAGCGAGCCATGGCCGCAGTGACGGCGGCATAGAGCAACGCCACGAGGATCACCAGCAGCGCCGACCGGCCGTCCGGCGGGAGCATCAGGGCGGCCACCCCGGCGGCGCCGACGAAGGCGACGTTGAAGAGAACGTCATATACGGAGAAGACCCGACCCCGGTAGCCGTCCTCGACCGACCCCTGGACGATCGTGTCCGTGGCGATTTTGGCGCCCTGGGTGATCAGCCCCAGCAGGAAGGCCGCGATCAGCAGCGGCACCGTGGCGAACGGAAGCCCGAGCGCCGGCACCAGAAGGGCGGCGGCACCCGCACAGACCGCGATCCACCGCCCGGCACCCAGCCGTCCCGTGCTCCAGGGGGTCACCACGGCCGCTACGAAGAACCCGGCGCCGGAGACCCCCAACACCAGCCCCAGCAGACTGAGCCCTTGCTCCGGGGAGCTGGAGAGGCCGTAGCGGCACAGCATGAGCAGCAGGACCAGCAGCGCGCCGTAGCAGAAGCGCATGCAGGTCATCGCCGCGAGGGCCCAGACGGCTTCCCTGCGCCGGGGCTCGCCCAGGTGCCGCACGGCCGCAACAAGACCGCGTGCCGTGTCGGCGAGGACGGTGCGCAGCCGGGGCGGCACCGGGGGCCGGTCGGGGCCGAGCAGGGAGGGGACCATGGTCAGGGCGGTCAGACCCGCGCAGAGATACAGCAGCGCGCCGAGCAGTACCACCGCCGCGTCCGAGTCGGCCGTGACGAACCGTACGCCGAAGGCCAGGGCGGCACCGAGGGTGGCGGCCAGTGTCCCGGCGGTCGGGCAGAGGGAGTTGGCCAGCACCAGGCGCTCGGTACCGACCACGCGGGGAAGTGCCGCCGAGAGGCCCGCGAGGACGAACCGGTTGACGGCGGTGACGCACAGCGCGGAGGCGTAGAACAGCCAGTCCGGCGCGTGCACGGTCATCAGTACGGAGGTGATGGCCGCCAGCACGGCGCGCAGCACATTGCCGTGGACGAAGACCTGACGCCGACGCCAGCGGTCCAGCAGCACCCCCGCGAAGGGGCCGACCAGCGAATAGGGCAACAGCAGGACCGCCATCGCGGAGGCGATCGCCGGGGCCGAGGTCTGCTTCTCGGGGGAGAAGACGACGTACGAGGCGAGGGCGATCTGGTAGACGCCGTCCGAGCCTTGGGAGAGCAGGCGGACGTACAGCAGGCGCCGGAAGTCCCGCTCGCGCAGCAGCAGGCGCAGATCACGGACGACGGGCATGGGCACAGCCTCACACATGGGGAGGGTCCCCGGGGTCGGCAGACCCCAGGGACCCTCACAGCCCTGGCAGGAGCGTTGTCGGGCGAGCGGCGCCTAGCGCCTGACGTCGCCGCGGATGAACTTCTCGACGTTCTCGCGGGCCTCGTCGTCGAAGTACTGAACCGGCGGGGACTTCATGAAGTACGAGGACGCCGACAGGATCGGGCCGCCGACCCCCCGGTCCTTGGCGATCTTCGCGGCACGCAGGGCGTCGATGATGACACCGGCGGAGTTCGGGGAGTCCCAGACCTCCAGCTTGTACTCGAGGTTCAGCGGAACATCGCCGAACGCACGGCCCTCCAGGCGGACGTAGGCCCACTTGCGGTCGTCCAGCCAGGCCACGTAGTCGGACGGGCCGATGTGGACGTTCTTCTCGCCGAGGTCCCGGTCGGGGATCTGGGAGGTGACGGCCTGCGTCTTGGAGATCTTCTTGGACTCCAGGCGCTCGCGCTCGAGCATGTTCTTGAAGTCCATGTTGCCGCCGACGTTGAGCTGCATCGTGCGGTCCAGGATCACACCGCGGTCCTCGAACAGCTTCGCCATGACGCGGTGCGTGATGGTGGCGCCCACCTGGGACTTGATGTCGTCACCGACGATCGGCACACCGGCTTCGGTGAACTTGTCCGCCCACTCCTTGGTGCCGGCGATGAAGACCGGGAGGGCGTTGACGAAGGCGACCTTGGCGTCGATGGCGCACTGGGCGTAGTACTTCGCCGCGTCCTCGGAGCCCACGGGGAGGTAGCAGACCAGGACGTCGACCTGCTTGTCCTTCAGGGTCTGGACGATGTCGACCGGCTCGGCGTCCGACTCCTCGATGGTCTCGCGGTAGTACTTGCCGAGACCGTCGAGGGTGTGGCCGCGCTGGACGGTGACCCCGCTGGAGGGCACGTCGCAGATCTTGATGGTGTTGTTCTCGGAGGCGCCGATGGCGTCCGCGAGGTCGAGGCCGACCTTCTTGGCGTCCACGTCGAAGGCGGCGACGAACTCGATGTCCCGCACGTGGTAGTCACCGAACTGCACGTGCATCAGGCCGGGTACCTTGGCCGCCGGATCGGCGTCCTTGTAGTACTCGACTCCCTGCACCAGCGACGCGGCGCAGTTGCCGACACCGACGATGGCTACGCGAACCGAACCCATTCCGGTTGCTCCCTGTGTGTACGAGTGAGGCCCTGGTGGGCCGTCACGTGGCGGTGTCGCCGGGCGTATCCGTCCCGGGAAGATCCCTGGGACGGGGCAGGCCGCCCGTCGATCCAGATGTGGTGTCCTGCTGAGCGGACCCCCCGGACTCGGGACCCTTCAGGTCCCGCCCGGCCCGCTCGCTCTCGATCAGCTCGTTCAGCCAGCGCACTTCGCGCTCCACGGACTCCATTCCGTGGCGCTGAAGCTCGAGCGTGTAGTCGTCGAGGCGCTCCCGAGTGCGTGCCAGCGAGGCGCGCATCTTCTCCAGGCGCTCCTCCAGCCGGCTGCGCCGGCCCTCCAGCACACGCATGCGCACATCGCGCGAGGTCTGCCCGAAGAAGGCGAACCGGGCGGCGAAGTGCTCGTCCTCGTATGCGTCGGGGCCGGTCTGCGACAGGAGTTCCTCGAAGTGCTCCTTACCTTCGGCCGTCAGCCGGTAGACGATCTTGGCGCGGCGTCCGGTGAGAGGGGCGGCCAGAGCGTCTTCATGGGTGTTCCCCGGTTCCTCGATCAACCAGCCGTTGGTGACCAGCGTCTTGAGGCAGGGGTAGAGCGTCCCGTAGCTGAAAGCCCGGAACACACCCAGGGACGTGTTGAGTCGCTTGCGCAGCTCGTAGCCGTGCATCGGCGACTCGCGCAGCAGCCCGAGCACGGCGAACTCAAGGATGCCTGAACGACGGCTCATGATCGCCTCCTCTCGGTACACAGCGCTTTTATCTCGCTCTGATGTATCGACTCGATACATCACGACGATAGAACGACCCATGGCATGCGACAAGAGGGTCGATGGTGAACGGGATCACATCACCGATTCGTACGAGGCAAGTTGCCTGTTTTGGGGTGAACTTCGGGGCTCGGAGGGTTTTGGCGGTGCGTAGTCTGTGCGGCATGCACAACACCGGGAACCAAGGGGCGCTTGGGGAGCGTCGTGATCCTCGGTGCAGTACGGGTGAATGCAGCAACGACCGCATCCGTACTTCGGGGGGACCGGAAACCAGCCGCTGTTTCCAGGCGCGCACGGATGCGCCTGCCCGAGGAGTAATCGTTCGATGAGCGAGCACCGTCGCAAACCGCCGCAGCCGCAGGGAGGCGGACGGGCGGCCCGACGCGGCCAGCCCGGCCCGTCCTCCGGCCGTCCCGCGGCACCGCGAGGCGCCAACGGGGCCTCCGACCACTCCTATGGGTCTCATTCCCAGGGACCGGACGCCTATGGCTCTGGGGGTGATGGGCGTGAGTACGGCAGCCGTGCCGAGGCGCGCCGTGCTGCCCAGAGAGGCGGCGGGCGCCGCCGGGGCGCGGACAACGCTCCCCCGGGTGGCGGCCGGGGCCGGGACCAGGGGCCACCGGCAGAACCCCGGTTCATCGACTATCCCCGCGTGGGCAAGCACGGCTGGCGGCGCTGGGTACCGTCCTGGCGGCTGACCACGGGGCTAGGCATTGGGTTCATGGGCAGCTTGGTCGTCATGGCCGGTGTGGGCTACGCGCTGGTCAACATTCCCAGCGAGAACGACGCCGCGAAGTCGCAGAACAACGTCTACTACTGGTCCGACGGAAAAACCCAGATGGTGGCCACGGGCACCGGTGTGAACCGGCAGAACCTCACGATCGACAAGATCCCCAAGGCCATGCAGTACGCGGTGATCTCCGCGGAGAACAAGAGCTTCTACAAGGACTCCGGCGTCGACCCCATGGGCATCGCGCGGGCCCTGACCAACATGGCGCGCGGCGGACAGACCCAGGGTGGCTCCACGATCACCCAGCAGTTCGTCAAGAACACCTACCTGAGCCAGGACCAGACGCTCACTCGTAAGTTCACGGAGATGTTCATCTCCCTGAAGGTGGGCACGAAGCTCAGCAAAGACCAGATCATGCAGGGCTACCTGAACACCTCGTACTACGGGCGAGGCGCCTACGGCATCCAGGCCGCCGCGCAGACGTACTACGGCAAGGACGCCAAGGACCTGTCGGCAAGTCAGTGCGCAGTGCTCGCCGCCCTGCTGAAGGGGCCGACCTACTACGACCCGGCCGGCAACGCGGATCTCGACAAGAATGCGACGCAGACGGCGAACACCGCCCGCTCCCAGGGGCGCTGGCGCTGGATTCTCGGTGAGATGCACAAGGACAAGCACCTCACCGACGCCCAGTACCAGGAGGCGATCAGCAAATACCCCACTCCGCAGGGTCGCAAGGCGACCAAGGGCAGGAACGGCCAGATCAGCTACTTGGTCGACACGGCCAAGAAGTACGTTCTGAACCACTCCAACATCACGGAGGCCCAGTTCGATCAGGGCGGTTACCAGATCACCACGACCTTCCAGAAGGACAAGGTCGACGCCCTGACCACGGCCGTGAAGAAGATCCAGAAGGCGCGGCTGAAGCCGGAGACCAAGGAAAAGGACAAGTACGTCCAGTTCGGCGCGGCCTCGGTGGTGCCCAACGACGGCGCGATCGTCGCCCTCTACGGCGGCGACGGCTACGAGAACGGGCACTTCACCAACAACGCCGACACCTCCGGTGTCCCGGTGGGATCGACGTGGAAGCCCTACGTGCTGGCCGCGGCCATGCAGGACGGCACGTACAACTCCAACGGTGAGGGTATTTCGCCGCTGAGCAAGTACAACGGCAACGACCACCTCAAGGTCCGCCGGCCCGACGGCTCGTACTACCTCAACAAGGACAACTCGTTCTTCTTCCAGGCGAACGAGAGCGATCACCCCTGGGGCTACATCACCCTGCGCAAGGCGATGGAGCAGTCGGTCAACACGCCGTTCGTGCAGCTCGGTGTCGATGTCGGCATGTCGAAGGTCCGGGACATGGCCCGTTCGACCGGCATCCTGGAGGGCAGTATGGCCAAGGACCTGAACCCGTCCTTCGCCATCGGTACCTCCACCCCCAGCGCGATCCGCATGGCGGACTCCTACGCGACGTTCGCCGCGTCCGGGAAGCAGGCGGACCCCTACTCCGTCACCGCGGTCAAGAAGGACGGCCGCGAGCTGAGGGGCTTCACCAAGCCGAAGCCCGAGCAGGTGATGGACTCCAGCATCGCCAACAACGTCACCGACGTCCTGGAGAACGTGATCCAGAACGGTACGGGGCAGAACGCCAGGGCGCTGGGCCGTACGGCCGCCGGCAAGACCGGCACCACCGACGAGAACAAGTCGGCCTGGTTCGTCGGCTACACCCAGCAGCTCTCCACCTCGGTGGTGATGTTCCGTGAGAACCCCAAGGATCACCGTCTGCTGTCGATGAACGGCACGGCCGGCACGGACTCCATCCACGGTGGTGACATCCCGACCTCGGTGTGGACCGAATACATGCTGGCCGCGCTGAAGGGCAGCAACGACCCCGGCTTCCCGGACCCGATCAAGATCGGCAAGATCCACAACGAGGTGGGCGCCCCCACGCCGACCCCGAAGCCGAGCATCACGGCCACCCCGACGCCGACCGAGTCGTCGAGCCCGTCGCCGAGCGAGTCCACGGCATCGCCCTCGCCCAGCGAGAGCCAGACCTGCCGGTTCTTCTGCAACGCCAACGGCGGCACCGGGCCCGGTGGTGCCGACGGCGGAACCAGCCCCTCACCGAGCGACTCGACCTCACCCGGGAACGGTGGTGTCCAGGGCAACGGCAATGCCGGTGCCAATGGGAGCAACGGCGGAGGCTTGTTCGGAGGTCAGGCAGGCCAGTAGCGCCGCCTGCCCGATTGGCGTTCCTTTCGGCCGTCGTGGGTGTTTCACGTGAAACACGGGCCGTCGCACGGACCAGGTGCGGCGGCCCTCGGCGTTTTCCCGAGCGAGTACGGCAGGATGTGCCCCATGCCCAGTGCAGAGACGACGCCCGCGCGCGTGCGTGAACCGGAGACGGTACGACCGACGCGGGAGGACGAGATCGCCGCGGCCGGCAGCGAGCTGATCGGCGGCCCCCTCGGGCGGCGCGCCCTGACCGGGACGTCCTGGTGGACGCCGGTCCGGGTCGTCGTGCTCGTGGCGATCGGCATGTTCGCCCTCGGGCTCGTCCAGAAGGCTCCCTGCTACGACGGCGCCTGGTTCTTCGGAGCCAGCTCGCAGTACACGCACGCCTGCTATTCGGACATCCCCCACCTCTACCAGGGGCGTGGCTTCGCCGACGGGCTCGTGCCGTACTTCGACAAGCTTCCCGGCGACATGGACTACCTCGAGTACCCGGTGCTGACCGGCGTGTTCATGGAGGTCGCTTCCTGGCTCACACCGGGCAGCGGCGGTATCCAGCGGCAGGAGCAGTGGTACTGGTTCGTCAACGCGGGGATGCTGATGGTCTGCGCGGCCGTCATCGCCGTCTGCGTCAGCCGTACCCACCGCCGCCGGCCCTGGGACGGCCTGCTGCTCGCTCTGGCGCCGGCCTTCGCGCTGACCGCCACCATCAACTGGGACCTCCTGGCGGTGGCCCTGACGGCCGCCGCGATGCTGATGTGGTCCCGTGGCAGGGCCGTCGCCTTCGGTGTGCTCCTGGGCCTCGCCACGGCCGCCAAGCTCTATCCTCTCGTCCTGCTCGGTCCCCTGCTGGTGCTGTGCTGGCGGGCGGGAAAGTGGCGGGAGTTCTTCCAGGCGGTCGGCGGCGCGGCGGGCGCCTGGCTCGTGGTGAACGTGCCGGTGATGCTGTTCGCCTTCGAGGGCTGGTCGAAGTTCTACAGGTTCAGCCATGACCGGGGCATCGACTTCGGCTCGTTCTGGCTGATCTGGTCCCAGAACTCCAGTAACCCGCCGAGCATCGACTTCGTGAACACCACCGCCAGCGCCCTGGTGGTGCTGTCGTTCCTCGCCATCGCGGCGCTGACGTTCACCGCGCCGCGCCGGCCGCGCTTCGCCCAGCTGGCCTTCCTGATGGTGGCGGCCTTCATCCTCACCAACAAGGTCTACTCACCCCAGTACGTGCTGTGGCTGGTGCCGCTGGCGGTCCTCGCCCGGCCCAAGTGGCGGGACTTCCTGATCTGGCAGGCGTGCGAGGTGGCGTACTTCCTCGGCATCTGGTTCTACCTCGCGTACACGACCAGCGGAGACGCCCACAAGGGTCTGCCCACCGAGGGCTACCACTGGGCGATCGCCCTGCACCTGCTCGGCACCCTGTACCTGTGCGCCGTCGTCGTGCGGGACATCCTCCGCCCGGAACGGGACGTGGTGCGCCGGGCCGGGGACGACGACCCCTCAGGCGGCGTACTCGACGGCGCGGCCGACCACTTCGTCCTGCGCGGGCTCCGGTACCCGGAGCACGAGGCGCCCGAGGAGCCGTCGCGGACGGACTGGGGCGGCCCGGAACCCGTGCCGCACGACGGTCGTTCGCTCTGAGCGAACGCGCCCCGAGGGCATGAGAAAGGCCGTGCACGAGATTCCGTGCACGGCCTTTCCGTTGGTTCGGGTCCGGTCCAGCGGTCCTAGCGGTCCACGATCCGGTCGAACGTCGTCGTGGTGTGCCGCAGATGGGCCACCAGCTCGTCTCCGACCTTCGGCTCGGGAGCGTCGGAGGGGACGAACAGGATCGACACCTGCATGTGCGGCGGCTCCGCGAACCAGCGCTGCTTGCCGCCCCAGACGAACGGCGCGAGGTTCCGGTTCACCGTGGCGAGGCCGGCCCGCGCCACGCCCTTGGCGCGCGGCATGACGCCGTGCAGGGCCTTCGGGGCCTCCAGGCCCACCCCGTGCGACGTGCCGCCCGCCACGACCACCAGGAAGCCGTCCGAGGCCACCTTCTGCTGCCGGTAGCCGAAGCGGTCGCCCTTGGTCACCCGCGTGACGTCCAGGACGGCGCCGCGGTACTCGGTGGCGTCGTGGTCGCCCAGCCACAGCCGGGTGCCGATCCGCGCGCGGAAGCGGGTCTGCGGGAACTGCTGCTGGAGCCGGACCAGTTCATCGGCCTTGAGGTGGCTGACGAACATCGTGTGCAACGGCAGCCGCGCCGCGCGCAGCCGGTCCATCCACCCGATGACCTCCTCGACGGCGTCCGAGCCGTCGGTGCGGTCCAGCGGCAGGTGGATGGCGAAGCCCTCCAGGCGGACGTTCTCTATGGCCTGGTGGAGCTGCGGCAGTTCGTGCTCGCTGATGCCGTGCCGCTTCATCGAGGACATCACCTCGATGACGACACGGGCACCCACGAGGCCGTACACCCCGTCGACCGACGACACCGAGCGGACCACCCGGTCCGGCAGCGGCACCGGCTCCTCGCCGCGCCGGTACGGCGTCAGCACGAGCAGGTCGCCGCTGAACCAGTCCTTGATGCGCGCGGCCTCGTAGGTGGTGCCGACGGCCAGCATGTCGGAGCCCAGCCGGGTGGCCTCCTCCGCGAGCCGTTCGTGACCGAAGCCGTAGCCGTTGCCCTTGCAGACCGGGACGAGTCCCGGGAACTGCTCCTGCACGTGCTTGTGGTGCGCACGCCAGCGCGCGGTGTCGACGTAGAGCGTGAGCGCCATGGCCGGACCCGGAACCTTTCTCGTGGCTGCGGTGGATTCAGAGGGACGTCCCCGAGGGGGTGTACGGGGACGCGTGACGGTGAAGCCTTGTGAAGGCTATGGAACCAGAAGGCGGGACGGGCGGCCGCCCGCCGCTCAGCGTCGCGACATGTAGATGTCGAGCGCCTTGTGCAGCAGCTTGTTCAGCGGGAAGTCCCACTCGCCGAGGTACTCGGCTGCCTGGCCGCCGGTGCCGACCTTGAACTGGATCAGGCCGAACAGGTGGTCCGTCTCGTCCAGCGAGTCGGAGATGCCGCGCAGGTCGTAGACGGTGGCGCCGAGCGCGTAGGCGTCGCGCAGCATCCGCCACTGCATGGCGTTGGAGGGGCGGACCTCACGGCCGATGTTGTCGGAGGCGCCGTAGGAGTACCAGACGTGGCCGCCGACGATCAGCATGGTGGCCGCCGACAGGTTCACGCCGTTGTGCCGGGCGAAGTACAGCCGCATCCGGTTGGGGTCCTCGGTGTT
The DNA here is from genome assembly GCF_009865595.1 of Streptomyces sp. SID1328. NCBI lineage: Bacteria > Bacillati > Actinomycetota > Actinomycetes > Kitasatosporales > Streptomycetaceae > Streptomyces > Streptomyces sp. SID1328. The sequence goes on from NZ_WWKH01000911.1 coordinate 33,402, forward strand.
GAGGGCCGTCCACATGCGCTGGAAGTACGACAGGGGGCGCGGGCGGAAGTGGTCGCGGACCGCGGTGATCTCGTACAGCCGCTGCCACTCCTCCAGGTCCTGGTAACCGCCCTGGACGACCTCGACGCCGGCCTTCTCGGCCTTCTTGATGTTGCGGCGCCAGAGCTGGTTGAACTGCTTGTGGACCTCTTCCAGCGAGCGGTTGGCCAGCGGCACCTGGAAGATGTAGCGCGGCTGGACGTCGCCGAAGCCGGCGCCGCCGTCCTCGCCCTGCTGCCAGCCCATGCGGCGCAGCTTGTCGGCCACCTCGAAGGCGCGCGGCTCGATGAAGTCGGCCTCCATGTCGCGCAGCCGCTTCACGTCCGGGCTCTGGATGCCCTTCTTGATGGTCTCCGCGTTCCAGCGGCGGATGATCACCGGCGGGCCCATCTTGACCGAGAAAGCGCCCTGTTGCTTGAGGTGGGCCAGCATCGGCTGGAGCCAGTCCTCAAGGTTCGGAGAGAACCAGTTGATGACCGGGCCCTCGGGCAGATAGGCGAGGTAGCGCTTGATCTTGGGGAGCTGGCGGTAGAGGACCAGACCGGCGCCGACCATCTCGCCGGTGCGCTCGTCGAACCAGCCGAGGTTCTCCGAACGCCACTCCGCCTTAACGTCGGCCCATGCGGGGACCTGCATGTGACTGGCCGACGGCAGGCTCTGGATGTATGCCAGATGCTGCTCGCGGCTGATGGTCCTCAGGGTCAGACTCATGTCGGGGCGCTCCTCGGGCTGGTGTGTCCCCATGGGATCAGGGGCTCCGGCTCTCGCGCCGAAGCCTACTGCGCCCTGCGAGCGCCCCGAATGGGGCGTACAGCACCGGTGTTCCGGCCCGCTCGCGGACCGGAACATTCCGGGTGCTCGTGATGCCGTCCTGGACGGGCGGCCGGGTGGGGTCAGCCGCCGATGAGACCGCCGAACAGACCGCCGTTGGCCATGCCGATGAGGAAGCCGACCCCGGAGGCGCCGAGTCCGACGATCAGGCCGAAGCGCTCCCGCGTGGTGATCGAGACCCACTGGCCGTAGGCGCCGGTGATCATGCCGACCAGGCCGGCCCAGGAGGCCACCAGGTGGAGGCCGTCGATGAAGCAGGTGACGAAGGCGAGCACGCCCAGGACGAGCGTCACCACCGTCAGGGTGTCCTGGAGTGGATGGGGCTTTCCGTCACTGGCGAAGAGGGAGCCGGCGGTGGTCGGTCGCACTGCCTGTGTCATGAGGCACCTCCTGCGGATCGCGGCGCACTGTAGCGCCCTACACACCCGATGTGTACAGATTGCGGGGTTACAGGGCCGGATTTCAACCGGAAGCGGGTGGGCGGGTAGTCTGTAACGTCTGCACCGGTGTCTGCCCTGGCCCGTGGCGGCCCACTGTGGGCGGTTCCTCGCGGAACCTCCGGTTGTCAGTGGCGGCCGATACCGTTGCTCACGCATCACGACCCTCCTGCCACGGAACGACCGTGGCCGCTGAGTCCAAAGGAGGTGGGTTCCACATGCGTCACTACGAGGTGATGGTCATCCTCGACCCCGATCTCGAGGAGCGTTCTGTCTCCCCGCTGATCGAGAACTTCCTCTCTGTCGTCCGCGATGGCGGCGGCAAGGTGGAAAAGGTCGACACCTGGGGCCGTCGTCGTCTCTCGTACGAGATCAAGAAGAAGCCCGAGGGCATCTACTCGGTCATCGACCTGCAGGCCGAGCCTGCGGTCGTCAAGGAGCTCGACCGCCAGATGAACCTGAACGAGTCGGTCCTCCGGACCAAGGTCCTCCGCCCCGAGATGCACTGAGCTTTTCCGCTCAGCTGATCTCGGGATTCGAGTAGCAGCAACCAAGCAGCCAGAGCAATCCCGCCGAGAGGTTCCCCATGGCAGGCGAGACCGTCATCACGGTCGTCGGCAATCTTGTCGACGACCCCGAGCTGCGCTTCACCCCTTCCGGTGCGGCGGTCGCAAAGTTCCGCGTCGCGTCCACTCCCCGCACCTTCGACCGGCAGACCAATGAGTGGAAGGACGGCGAGAGCCTGTTCCTGACCTGCTCGGTCTGGCGTCAGGCGGCGGAGAACGTCGCGGAGTCGCTCCAGCGAGGCATGCGCGTCATCGTGCAGGGCCGGCTGAAGCAGCGGTCGTACGAGGACCGCGAGGGTGTCAAGCGCACGGTCTACGAGCTGGACGTCGAGGAAGTCGGCCCCAGCCTGCGCAACGCGACGGCGAAGGTCACCAAGACCTCCGGCGGCGCCCGCAGTGGCCAGGGCGGTTACGGCGGCGGTGGCAACCAGGGCCAGGGTGGTGGCGGCTGGGGCGGTGGCTCCGGCGGCGGCAACCAGGGCGGTGCCCAGGCCGACGACCCGTGGGCTTCCGGCGCTCCCGCCGGTGGCAACCAGGGTGGCGGCGGCTGGGGCGGCGGTTCCGGCTCCGGCGGCGGTGGCGGCTACTCGGACGAGCCCCCCTTCTAAGGGCTCGCATCCCACTTCTTGATCACACAGGAGAAACACCATGGCGAAGCCGCCTGTGCGCAAGCCTAAGAAGAAGGTCTGCGCTTTCTGCAAGGACAAGGTCACGTACGTGGACTACAAGGACACGAACATGCTGCGGAAGTTCATTTCCGACCGCGGCAAGATCCGTGCCCGCCGCGTGACCGGCAACTGCACGCAGCACCAGCGTGACGTCGCCACGGCCGTCAAGAACAGCCGTGAGATGGCGCTGCTGCCCTACACGTCCACCGCGCGCTAAGGAAGGGTGACCTACACATGAAGATCATCCTCACCCACGAGGTCTCCGGCCTCGGTGCCGCCGGCGACGTCGTCGACGTCAAGGACGGGTACGCCCGCAACTACCTGATCCCGCGGAAGTTCGCTATCCGCTGGACCAAGGGTGGCGAGCAGGACGTGGCGCAGATCCGTCGCGCCCGCAAGATCCACGAGATCCAGACCATCGAGCAGGCCAACCAGATCAAGGGCCAGCTCGAGGGTGTCAAGGTCCGTCTGGCCGTCCGCTCCGGCGACGCCGGTCGTCTCTTCGGTTCCGTCACCCCGGCCGACATCGCTTCCGCGATCAAGGCTTCCGGTGGCCCCGAGGTCGACAAGCGCCGCATCGAGCTGACCGCTCCGATCAAGACCCTGGGCGCCCACGAGACGTCCGTGCGTCTGCACCCCGAGGTTGCCGCCAAGGTGACCCTCGAGGTCGTCGCGGCCTGATCGCCGTGACCGCTCGGCTCGTTTGAGCTGGTGAGGGGCCGCATCCTTTCGAGGATGCGGCCCCTTTCTCATGTGTTCAGGGACCTGACTGGGGGCGGAACCCACGGCACGTTTCACGTGAAACGGTCAGCGGGTCGCGCCCGTCACGATCCAGCGGCCGGAACGGGCACGCAGCCAGAGGGTCACCATCCGGACCGTCATCATCAGCGTCATGGCCGCCCAGATCGCGGTGAGACCGCCGCCCAGCGTGGGCACGAGCAGCGCGACCGGCGTGAAGACCGCCAGGGTGACCACCATGGCCCAGGCAAGGTAGGGGCCGTCACCGGCGCCCATCAGTACCCCGTCCAGCACGAAGACGATGCCGCAGATGGGCTGGGACAGGGCGACCACCAGCAGCGCCGGCAGCGCCACGTCCTTGACCCCGGCGTCACTGGTGAACAGCGGCAGGAACAGCGGCCGTGCGGCCACGACGAGGAGCCCGAGGACCACCCCGGTGGCGATGCCCCACTGCACCATGCGGCGGCAGGCCGCGCGGGCGCCGGGTGCGTCGTCGGCGCCGAGATAGCGGCCGATGATCGCCTGTCCGGCGATGGCGATCGCGTCCAGGGCGAAGGCCAGCAGGCTCCACAGGGACAGCACGATCTGGTGTGCGGCGATGTCGGCGTCCCCGAGCCGAGCCGCCATCGCGGTGGCGATCATGAGGATCGCTCGCAGGGACAGAGTGCGGACCAGCAGCGGTACGCCGGCCTGTGCCGAGGCGCGGATACCGGCGAGGTCAGGACGCAGGGAGGCTCCATGGCGCAGCGCACCCCGGACGACCACCCAGAGATAGACGACGGCCATGCCGCACTGGGCGATCACGGTGCCCCAGGCGGAACCCGCGATGCCGAGTCCGGCGCCGTAGACGAGCACGGCGTTGAGGGCGGCGTTGGCGATGAAGCCACCGATCGCCACGTACAGCGGGGTCCTGGTGTTCTGTAGTCCGCGCAGCACGCCGGTGGCGGCCAGGACGGCCAGCATGGCCGGGATGCCGAGGGCGGAGATACGCAGATAGGTGGTGGCGTAGGGCGCTGCGGTGGCGGAGGCGCCGAAGAGGTCCACGATGTCGGGTGCGAGGGGCAGGACGACGGCGATCACAGCGGCGCCGATGAGCAGGGCCAGCCAGATGCCGTCCATGCCCTGGCGGATGGCGGCCCGCAGATCGTTCGCGCCGACCCGGCGGGCGACCGCCGCCGTGGTGGCGTAGGCGAGGAAGACGAAGATGCTCACCGCTGTGGTGAGGAGCGCGGAGGCCACGCCGAGACCGGCGAGCTGGGCGGTGCCGAGATGGCCGACGATCGCGCTGTCGGCCATGACGAAGAGGGGCTCGGCGACCAGCGCGCCGAAGGCCGGCACGGCGAGTGCCACGATCTCGCGGTCATGGCGTCGCCGGGTGGCCTTGGGGATCGCGGGAGCCTGTGTCATGCGCACCAATCTAATCTTCCACAGGTAAGAGATACAACTGGCCTGTGCCCCTTACTCTCGTTTCAGGCTGGCAAGGTTTCGGGCGGCGTTCGAGGTGATCTTGGTCCGACTGGAAAAGTTTTTCTTCTGCACAGCCGGTGGACGGTAAAGATGCAGGTCAGTGGCATCCAGGTGACGAGGGCGAGGTCTTGTTCACAGGGCTGTCCACCGGGTCGTGCACAGGTTTCGGGGAGTTCTCCACAGCATATGGACCGTCGTCCACATGGCCTGTGGATAACCAGATTGGCTGACGGTGCCGGGGGGCCTACCGTGGTCCGGCGCCCGCTCCCTCTCCCGGCCATGGAAACGTCACATATCCGACGCGCCGGAACCGGAGTTGGGCCTCTCATTTTGTCAGTGCCGTGCCGTAGAACAGGGGACACGGCGAGGTCCGCTCCGGCGGACGGGAGGAGGTGGCTCGGTGAGCATTTCCGAGCCCTTGGACGATCCGTGGGCCGACAGCGGTCCCAGCGATCGTCTCCCCGCCTCCCGGCGCCGCGGTGACTCCGGCCGCGGCGGCCGTGACGAGCAGCACGAGCGCGGCCGTGAGAACGGCGGCTGGGAAGGCGGGGGTTCCGCCTTCGAGCGGGTGCCCCCGCAGGATCTGGACGCCGAGCAGTCGGTGCTGGGCGGCATGCTGCTGTCCAAGGACGCCATCGCCGACGTGGTCGAGATCCTCAAGGGTCACGACTTCTACAAGCCGGCCCACGAGACGATCTACACGGCGATCCTCGACATCTACGCCAAGGGCGAGCCGGCCGACCCCATCACCATCGCGGCCGAACTCACCAAGCGCGGCGAGATCAACAAGGTGGGTGGCGCCGCCTATCTGCACACCCTCGTCCAGACGGTGCCGACCGCGGCCAACGCCGAGTACTACGCGGAGATCGTCCACGAGCGTGCCGTCCTGCGCCGCCTGGTGGAGGCCGGCACGCGCATCACGCAGATGGGATACGCGGCCGACGGCGATGTTGACGAGATCGTCAACAGCGCCCAGGCCGAGATCTACGCGGTCACCGAGCAGCGCACCAGCGAGGACTATCTGCCGCTCGGCGACATCATGGAGGGCGCCCTCGACGAGATCGAGGCGATCGGCTCGCGCAGCGGCGAGATGACCGGCGTGCCCACCGGATTCACCGACTTCGACTCGCTGACCAACGGCCTGCACCCCGGCCAGATGATTGTCATCGCCGCCCGTCCCGCCATGGGCAAGTCGACGCTCGCGCTGGACTTCGCGCGGGCCGCGTCGATCAAGCACAATCTGCCGAGCGTGGTCTTCTCGCTCGAAATGGGCCGCAACGAGATCGCCATGCGTCTGCTGTCCGCCGAGGCCCGCGTCGCCCTGCATCACATGCGCTCCGGCACGATGACCGACGAGGACTGGACGCGCCTGGCCCGTCGGATGCCGGACGTGTCGGCGGCGCCGCTCTATATCGACGACTCCCCGAACCTGTCGATGATGGAGATCCGCGCGAAGTGCCGTCGCCTCAAGCAGCGCAACGACCTGAAACTGGTCGTCATCGACTACCTCCAGCTCATGCAGTCCGGTGGCTCCAAGCGGGCCGAGAGCCGGCAGCAGGAGGTCTCGGACATGTCCCGTAACCTCAAGCTGCTCGCCAAGGAGCTGGAGATCCCGGTCATCGCGCTCTCCCAGCTCAACCGTGGTCCCGAGCAGCGCACCGACAAGAAGCCCATGGTCTCCGACCTGCGTGAGTCGGGCTCCATCGAGCAGGATGCCGACATGGTCATTCTGCTGCACCGCGAGGATGCCTACGAGAAGGAGTCCCCCCGCGCGGGCGAGGCCGACCTGATCGTGGCCAAGCACCGAAACGGCCCCACGGCCACCATCACCGTCGCCTTCCAGGGCCACTACTCCCGCTTCGTGGACATGGCCCAGACCTGATCCACGCCCTGGGGGTGTCTTGTCGATCACGCCGGGCTCGCGACGCCTGGTGCCGCACCTCGCCGCGTTGTCGGCGGTCCCCGATGCTCCGCATCGACTCCCTCCTCCGCCTTGCGATGCACGGCACCGGACGCTGCTCCCTGATCGGGCCTGACCGACAGGACACCCCCTGGACGGAATGCGCTCGACGTGGCCCGTCCCAGCGGGTGGACTGGGCACATGACGACATGGGACGAAGAGCTGCTTCCGGCGACGCGCCGGGCGTTGACGCACCGGATCGCCGTCGCGCAGGCCGAGGGGCGGGCACCCTCGCTCGTGGCCGCGGTCGTGCGCGGGGGCCGGGCGGTGTGGCACGGGGCGCGGACCTCGGTGGACGGGCACGGGCCGGACGAGGACGTGCAGTACCGGATCGGCTCCATCACCAAGACCTTCACCGCCGTTCTGGTGCTGCGGCTGCGGGACGAGGGCGTGCTCGACCTCAATGACCCGCTGGAGAAGCATCTGCCGGGCACCGGCGCCGGTGAGGCGACCATCGCCGAGCTGCTGGCGCACACCGCCGGATTGGCCGCCGAGTCACCGGCGCCCTGGTGGGAGCGGACACCGGGCTCGACGCGCCCCGAGCTGAGCGACGTGCTCGGCGACAAGCCCCTGCTGCACCCGGCCGGGCGGCGCCACCACTACTCCAACCCCGGCTACACCCTGCTCGGGGCCCTGGTGAAGGAACTCCGGGGCGCCCCCTGGGAGCAGGTGCTGCGCGCCGAGGTGCTCCAGCCTCTTGGCCTCCACCGCACCAGCGCCCAGCCCGAGCCACCGCACGCGGGCGGCTGGGCGGTGCACCCCTGGGCCGACGCACTGCTGCCCGAGCCGTTGGAGGACCTCGGTCTGATGGCCCCCGCCGGCCAACTCTGGTCCACCACGGGCGACCTGGCCCGCTTCGCCGCCTTCCTGGTCCAGGGGGACGACCGGGTGCTGAGCGCTGAGTCGGTACGAGAGATGCGTACACCTGCCGCCCCCGCCGAGCCCGCGGACGTGGTGGACGGCGTTACGTACGGTCTCGGGCTCCAGATCCAGCACCGGGACGGCCGGCTGCTCGCCGGGCACTCCGGGTCGCTGCCGGGCTTCCTGGCGACCCTCACGTTCAACGTGGCGGACGACGTGGCGGCGGTGGTGCTGGCCAACTGCACCAGCGGCCCCGCGGTCGGCGCGGTGGGTGCCGACCTCGTCCGCATCGTCGCCGAGGCCGAACCGCGCATCCCCGAGCCGTGGCGCCCCTTGAGTGAAGTCGACCCGACGGTGATGGAGTTGGCCGGGCCCTGGTACTGGGGCACGCACCCTTACATCCTGCGGGTCCTGGCCGAAGGCATCACGCTGGGGCCGCTGGCCGGAGGCGGCCGCCGTACCCGGTTCCGGCCGAACGGTGACGGCACCTGGACGGGGCTGGAGGGCTATTACGCCGGGGAGTCGCTGGAGGCGGTACGGCGCCCGGACGGAACGGTGAGCCACCTGGACCTCGGGTCGTTCGTGTTCACGCGCCGACCGTACGAGGAGGGTGCGCCGGTGCCCGGTGGGGTGGACCCGGAGGGTTGGCGGGGGATCGCCCAGCCGTAGCAAGCCATAGACGTAGGGCCCTGTTTCACGTGAAACAGGGCCCTTTGCTCCCTCAATCGCCCTGTCGGAGGCCCAGTTTGAAGCCCTCGTGTGAGGCGGTGAAGCCCAGCCGTTCGTAGAAGCGGTGGGCGTCGGTGCGCGTCTTGTCCGAGGTGAGCTGCACCAGATGGCAGCCGAGACGGCGGGAGGTGTCGACGGCCCACTCGATCAGCTCGCTGCCCAGCCCGCTGCCGCGCTCGTCGGCATGAATCCGTACGGCCTCGATGAGGGAACGGGTCGCGCCCCTGCGGGAGAGCCCCGGAATGATCGTGAGCTGGAGCGTCCCGATCACCCGGCCGTCGCGGACCGCCACGACGAGATGCTGGTTCGGGTCGGTGTCCAGGCGCTCGAAAGCCGCCAGGTACGGCGTCAGGTCGTCGGGTGACTCGCGCCGGGCGCCCAGGGGGTCGTCGGCGAGCATGGCCACGATCGCCGGGATGTCGTCCGGGGCCGCGGGCCTTATGGCGAGGTCGGTCATGGTCTGCAGCCTATGCGGGGGCGTGCAGCGACTCCACGGCCCTGACCAGCGGCGCGAGTTCGGGGTTCAGCGCCGCTGTGTCCAGCGCCTCGCGCAGCGCGGCGTCGTTGGTCGGACGCGCCTTCTCCAGCAGCTCCAGCCCGGCCTCGGTGACGTTGGTGTAGATGCCACGGCGGTCGGTGGGGCACAGATAGCGCTCCAGCAGCCCGCGGTCCTCGAGGCGGGTCACCAGCCGGGTGGTGGCGCTCTGGCTGAGGACGACCGCGTCGGCGACCTGCTTCATCTGGAGGTGGCCGCCGTCACCGTCGTGCTGCCTGCTGAGCACGTCGAGCAGGGAGTACTCGCGCACGCTCAGCTCGTGCTGCGCCTGGAGGGCGCGCTCGATCTGCGTCTCGATTCTCCCGTGCAGCAAAGACAGGGCACACCAGCCCTGCGCGAGGGCGGTGAGCGCGGGGTCTGTCGCTGTCATTGGGTGTTCCTCCGTTCCGGAGCGGCCGGCTTCCAGGGTAGAGCACGCCCGCAATATCCAGCGATTGCATTTAACCCGCGTCTGCAACTATTGTGAGGGCACGCAAAGCGCTCCTGCAATCGTTTGGGAAGGTCTACCCCCTCATGCCTCTCGCGCTTCTGGCCCTGGCGATCGGGGCCTTCGGAATCGGCACCACCGAGTTCGTGATCATGGGTCTGCTGCCCCAGGTCGCGGGTGACTTCGGCGTCTCCATCCCCACCGCGGGCCTGCTCGTCACCGGCTATGCCCTGGGCGTGGTGATCGGCGCCCCGCTGATGACCGTGCTCGGCACCAAGGTCTCGCGCAAGCGCATGCTGATGGTGCTGATGGGCCTGTTCATCGCCGGGAACCTGCTCTCCGCCGTCGCCCCCGTCTTCGCGGTCATGCTGATCGGCCGGGTGGTCGCGTCCCTCGCCCACGGTGCCTTCTTCGGTATCGGGTCGGTCGTCGCGGCCGAGCTGGTGGCACCGCAGAAGAAGGCCGGCGCCATCGCCATGATGTTCACCGGGCTGACCGTCGCCAACGTGGTCGGCGTCCCGCTGGGCACGCTCATCGGGCAGCAGATCGGCTGGCGGGTGACCTTCGGCATCGTCGCCGTCCTGGGCGTCATCGGCCTCGCGGGCATCGTCAAGCTCGTACCCGAGGTGCCCAAGCCCGAGGGCGTGCATCTGCGGCATGAGCTGGCCGCCTTCAAGAACGCCCAGGTCCTGCTCGCCATGGCGATGACCGTGCTCGGCTTCGGTGGAGTCTTCGCCGCCATCACCTACATCGCGCCGATGATGACCCACGTCGCCGGTTTCGCCGACGGCTCGGTCACCTGGCTGCTGGTGCTGTTCGGCCTCGGTATGGTCGGCGGCAACCTGATCGGCGGCAAGTTCGCCGACCGCGCCCTGATGCCGATGCTCTACGTCTCGCTGGGCGCCCTGGCCGTCGTCCTCGCGCTCTTCACTCTCACCGCGCACAACAAGATCGCGGCCGCCGTGACCATCGCCCTCATCGGTGCCCTCGGCTTCGCCACTGTCCCGCCGCTCCAGAAGCGCGTCCTCGACCAGGCACACGGCGCCCCGACGCTCGCCTCGGCCGTGAACATCGGCGCCTTCAACCTGGGCAACGCCCTGTCCGCCTGGCTCGGCGGCATGGTCATCGCGGCCGGGTTCGGCTACACCGCCCCCAACTGGGTCGGTGCCGTCCTCGCCGCGGCGGCCCTGCTGCTCGCCGTCCTGTCGGCCGCCCTGGAGCGCCGCGGCACCAAGACCGGCGCGGCGCTCACCGCCGACGCGCCCGCCATGCCGGAGCCCGCCCGCCACTGAGGCCGGCCCTGCATCTCCCGAACCCCGTCCGCGCCGGTGACGAACCCCGGCGCGGGCGGCCCCACCTCAGGAAATTCCAAGGAGACACCCACCATGAGCACCACCACCTTTGCCCCGCTCACCATCGAGGACGCCGAGCTGCTCATCGCCACCGCCCGGCGCGCGGCCGAGGACGCGGGTGTCACCGTCAGCGTCACCGTCCTGGACGCCGGTGGCCACCTGCTCGCCTTCCGCCGGGACGACCGGGCCGTGCTGATCTCCGGCGAGACCAGCACCCGCAAGGCGTACACCGCGCTTCAGCTCAATGCGCCGACCGCCGATCTGGTCGACGCCGTGCAGCCCGGCGGCCTCTTCCACACGCTGCCGACCGCGCTGGACCGCCCGCTGCTGTTCATCGCCGGTGGCGTCCCCGTCCACCGCGACGGCCGGCTGATCGGCGCGATCGGCGTCGGCGGCGGTGCGCCGGAGCAGGACCACGGTTTCGCCACCGAGGCCGTGACCGCTCTGGTCTGAGCGAGCCGCACACATGACGAAGGTCCCCGTGGCACCACGGGGGCCTTCGTCATGCCGGGATTCAGCCCGCGGCCACCGTCAGCGGTGCGAACCTGCGGGTCCAGTCCCCCGGCAGATCGGGCGCGCCGAGCATCATGACCGCGTTCGACATCACCGGAGCCAGCCCCCGCTCCTTCGCCCAGACCAGCAACTCCTCGTGGCGCACATCCACATCGGTGCGCAGCGGGCGGTCGGTGTGGGCCGCCAGCGACTCGACGAGTGCCTTGGCCGTCTCCGTGTCGCGGGCGATCAGGGGGCCGACGACATGGGTCCGCATGTTGGGCCACGCGGCGGTGTACCCGACGATCCGGCCGTCCTCCTCCGCCACGCGGACCTGGTCGGCGAAGGCGGGCAGCCGGACGAGGATCGGGGTGCGGTCGACACCGAAGACCTCCGCGTCGAGACGGAGGAGCGACGGAAGGTCCTCGGCGGTCGCGGCCCGCGTCGGCACCGACGGCTCCGACCCGTCCGGCCTGAAGCGCCCCATGAGCATCTCCGCTTGGCCCACGGTCTTGAAGCCGATCTCCTCGTAGAGCGGGCGGCCCAGCGGGGTGGCGTGCAGGGTCAATGGGGTACCGTCCTTGGCCGCCACGACGTGCCGCATGAGGCGGCGTCCCACGCCCTTGCGGGAGTGACGCTCGGCGACCAGGACCATGCCGATCGCGCCCAGTTCCACCCGCTGTCCGGAGCCGTACTCCGTGACGACGCACGCGGCGACGAGGCCACCGTCTGGGTCGTCGATGCCGTAGCCGTGGCCGGCGGTGAGCAGCAGGCCCCATTTGTGTTCCTCGCGGGGCCAGCCCCGGTCCTCGGACAGATCGGCGCAGGCGGTGAGATCGCGCGGAGTCAGACGGCGGATGGGCAGCGCGGCGAGTGAAGAGATCGGCACGCCGGTCAGGTTGTCCGAACCGCGCCTCTCACGTCCACCGGATTCGGAGACCTCTTACCGGTTCCGGCCAGCTTCTCCGCTTGGGGCAAACCACTGACGGCCGGCGCTGTTTCACGTGAAACGTCGGCCGGTCGTGGCGACCTACAGCGTAATCGGACGAAGCCCGCCGGAGCTGTCTTTCCGGGTAATGGGACGCGATACCGGCCCACGGTGCCACGCTGCGGAACGAGTGCTGCGGTCATCCCGCCCGGCGGGGATCACGCGCTTCCGAGCGGGAGAGCGCAGACCGCCGCAGGAGTGCGAGCGAGGGCATACATGGAAGCTCCGGCCACCCCATCGGGGGACGACGGCACGGCCGACGGCGTCGACCGACGGCCACGGCACGCTACGGCGCCTTCCCGCGCGCAGGCATCCTGGGATGCGCTGCTCATCCGCCGCACGATGGCAGAGATCGCGCCCCTGGCCGACAAGGTGACCTCCTACTTCTACGCCCTGCTCTTTGTCCGCCACCCGGAGCTGCGCCCCCTGTTCCCGCCCGCGATGGACACCCAGCGGGACCGGCTGCTGCGTGCCCTGCTCACCGCGGCGGAACACATCGACAACACCCCGGTACTCGTCGACTACCTGCGCAACCTCGGCCGGGGCCACCGCAAGTACGGCACCCAGCCCGAGCACTACCCGGCCGTCGGTGCGTGTCTGATCGGCGCCCTGAGCGCGTACGCCACCCACACCTGGAACCCACAGACGGAGGCGGCCTGGGGCCGGGTCTACGCGACCATCTCCCAGGTCATGATCCAGGCCGCCGAGACGGACGGGCGGGACGCTCCGCCCTGGTGGCACGCCGAGGTCGTGACCCACGACCTGCGCACTCCCGACGTCGCCGTGATCACGCTGCGTCCCGACCAGCCGTACCCCTACCTGGCGGGGCAGTACGCGAGCGTCGAGACGCCTTGGTGGCCGCGTGTGTGGCGGCATTACTCCTTCGCCTCCGCGCCCCGCGCCGACGGCCTGCTCACCTTCCATGTGCGGGCGGTTCCGGCGGGCTGGGTCTCCCATGCCCTGGTGCACCGCGCCCGCCCCGGTGACGTGGTGCGTCTCGGGCCGCCGGTCGGCTCGATGAGCGTCGACCACGCCACCGACAGCGGCCTGCTTTGCCTGGGCGGCGGCACCGGCATAGCCCCGATCAAGGCCATGGTCGAGGAGGTCGCCGAGCACGGCACTCGCCGCCCGGTCGAGGTCTTCTACGGCGCCCGCAACGACCACGACCTGTACGACATCGACACTCTGCTCCGGCTGCGGCAGGCCCACCCGTGGATATCCGTCCGCTCGGTCATCGACCGGGAGGACTGCCATCTGCACGACGCCGTGCGGGCGAGCGGCCCCTGGCGGGACTACGACGCCTATCTCTCCGGCCCGCCGGACATGATCCGCAGCGGTGTCTCCGTGTTGCAGGCGCTCGGCGTACCGGCACCCCGCATACGCCACGACCCGGTCGAGGACCTGGTGGTCACCGGCTCCTGAGCGGCCCCGGTCAGCCGAGGTCGGGGGCGTGCATCGCGCGGACGCCTTCGATGTTGCCGTCCAGATAGTGCCGCAGCGACAGCGGGACGAGGTGGACGGAGGCGATGCCGACCCGGTTGAACGGGATGCGGACGATCTCGTACTCCCCGGCCGGTTCCTCCACCTCGGGGCCGTGGCGGAGCGAGGGGTCCATGGACTCCAGGCGGCAGACGAAGAAGTGCTGGACCTTCACGCCGGTCGCGCCGCCGTCCTCGCCGATGTGCTCCACGGTGTCCACGAAGCAGGGCACGACATCGGAGATCTTGGCGCCGAGTTCCTCGTACACCTCGCGGTGCAGCGCGTCGACGACGGTCGGGTCCTCGGGCTCGACCCCGCCACCGGGGGTGACCCAGTAGGGATCGACACCGGGCTTGGTGCGCTTGATCAGGATCAGGTCGTCACCGTCCAGCAGGACGGCGCGGGCGGTGCGCTTGACCACGGGTCGGACGGTCATGGGAACAATGTGGCCCGGCCGGTTCCACGTGAAACCTCGCGGGCGGCCCCGGACTCCTCGCGGGGAGACATTCGCGGAGGAATGCCCGCTCAGCACCACCGTGAGGCGGCCCGTCGCAGCCACTCGTGCGCCCGCGCCACATGCGGCAGCGCGAGCGAGCCGGTGCGCACCACCAGGAAGTAGGTCCGCAGCGGCGGCACGGCCGGGTCGTGCAACAGGACCAGCTCGGCCCGGTCGAGGGCGGCGGCGCACAGATAGCGGGGCAGCACCGCGAGCCCCGCCCCCGAGGCAGCGCAGGCCAGCACCGCGCGCAGGTCCGGCACGATGACCGTCCCCGAGGCGCCCGGACGGGTGTCGAACACGGAGGCCCAGTAGCGCGAGACGAAAGGCAGCGACTCGTGGACCTCGACCACTGGCAGGTTCTTCAGCGCGGCCGCCCCCGTCCCCCGCAGCGCGTCCGACCCGAGCCGCTCGGCCCAGCGCGGGGCGGCGACCAGCACATGCTCCTCGTCGCAGAGTGCGCTAGCGCTCAGCAGGGCACCACGCGGCCGGACCGTACTGATGGCCAGCTCGTGATGGCCCGCCGCCAGCCCTTCCAGGACCTCCTCCGCCGTGCCGAAGGAGGCGCGGAGGGCGAAGCCCTGGCCGTCGGCGCCGGTCAGCTCCGTCAGAGCGGGCAGGGCGCGCTCGGTGGTGAACTCCGGGGGTCCGGCCAGATGCAGGGTGCGCAGCGAGAACTCGTCGTCCAGGCCGCTCTCGGCTATCTCGACCAGGGCGTCGAGATGGGGCGCGGCCTTGTGGGCCAGTTCGTCACCGATGGTCGTGGGGGTCACCCCGCGTGCCTGACGCAGGAAGAGGGGGCGGCCGAGCTGGCGCTCCAGCGTGCGGATCTGGGAGGTGACGGCGGGCTGGGATAGGCCCAGCAGCGCGGCGGCGCGGGTGAAGGAGCCGGCCCGGTGCACGGTGACGAAGGTCCGCAGCAGGGCCAGGTCCATGGCGGGCCCCCCTTTCCCTGCCTCCTCGGGCAGGTCGGGCAGGCCCCAACTATAAATAAGTCGATAGGTCTCTGTCGTTACCGTGATTGGACACTGACGTACAGTCAACTAACGTTGTTCGCGCGGTTCTTCACGCGCGGAACCGGGGACGGTCCGAGCCACGAGGGGGGAGGCTCGGACCGTCCGCACCGCTTTCAGCCGGCGGACTCGGCGGACCTGTCCAGGGCCCGCAGCACGTCCGCCACCAGGTCCTCGGCGTCCTCGGCCCCGACCGACATGCGGATGAACCCATCAGGCACCGCGTCTCCGCCCCAGCGGCCGCGCCGCTCCGCCGTGGACCGCACCCCGCCGAAGCTCGTCGCGTCCTCGACCAGCCGCAACGCCTCCAGGAACCGCTCGGCGCGCTCGCGTGTGGGCAGCGTGAAGGAGACCACGCACCCGAAGCGGCGCATCTGCCGCGCGGCGACCTCGTGCGACGGGTCGTCGGGCAGCCCCGGATACCGCAGGCCGGAAACCTCGGGACGGCCGCGCAACGCCTCGGCCACCGCGAGCGCCGTGGCGTTCTGGCGGTCCACGCGGAGCGGGAGCGTGGCGATCGAGCGATGGGCGAGCCACGCCTCCATCGGGCCGGGGATGGCCCCGACGATCTTCCGCCAGCGGCGCACCGCGTCCATCGGCTCACCCGTGCGGCCGACGACGTACCCCAGCAGGACATCCCCGTGCCCGCTGAGCTGCTTGGTGCCGCTGGCCACGGCGAAGTCGGCGCCCAGCTCCAGCGGACGCTGCCCGAGCGGCGTGGCGAGGGTGTTGTCCACGGCCACCAGCGCCCCGCGGGCGTGGGCCTCCTCCACCAGCCGCCGGATGTCGCACACGTCGAGCCCCGGATTGGACGGCGACTCGATCCACAGCAGCTTCGCCCCGTCGAGCACGTCGAGCTGGGCGTCACCACCGGTGGGCGCCGTGCGCACCTCGATGCCGAACGCCTCGAGCTGGGCCCGGGCCAGGGGGAGCGCCTGGTAGCCGTCCGAGGGCAGCACCACGGTGTCGCCGGTCTTGAGCTGGGAGAAGAGCACCGCGGAGATCGCCGCCATGCCGGAGGCGAACACCAGCGTCTCGGCGTCGTCGGCGCCGGGCGCCTCCAGCTCGCCGATGGCCCGCTCCAGCAGGGTCCAGGTGGGGTTGCCGTCGCGGCCGTAGGAGTACGGGCCGCTCACATCGCCGGGCAGGTGGAAGTGCGCGGCGAAGACGGGCCCCGGCAGGGTGGGCTCGTGCTTCACCGGCTCGGGAAGGCCGGCGCGAACGGCGCGCGTGCCGTCGCCGGGGGAGTCCGGGTGCGCGGCAGTGTCGTTCATACGGGCCGTTCCTCCAGATGTTCGCGTACGGAGTCGAGCAGTCCGGCGCTCGCCGCCTCCACCATCTCAAGACACTCCTCGAAGCCGTCGCGGCCCCCGTAATAAGGGTCCGGGACATCGAGGTCGGCGCCGGCCGACGGGTCGTACGAGCGCAGCAGGCGTACCTTGCGGGCGTCCTCCTCGGTGGGGGCGAGGCGGCGCAGGGCCTTGAGGTGGCCGGTGTCGAGGGCGATCACGAGGTCGAGCCGGCCGAACCAGGACGGTTGGAACTGCCGCGCGATGTGCTCGGTGCCGTAGCCGTGCTCGTCGAGGACCGAGACGGTGCGCGGGTCGGCGGCGTCGCCCTCGTGCCAGCCGCCGGTGCCGGCGCTGTCGGCCTCGATCAGGCCGTCGAGCCCGGCCTCGGCGACGCGCGCCCGGAAGACCGACGCGGCCATCGGGGAGCGGCAGATGTTGCCGGTGCACACGAAACAGACGCGGTAGGCCATGACCGGCTCAGTCCTCGTCGGGCAGGACGAGGTTCAGCGCCCAGGAGACGATGGAGATGATCAGACCGCCGAGCACGGCCGTCCAGAACCCCTCCACGTGGAAACTCAGGTCGAGCTGCCCGCATACCCACGAGGTCAGCAGCAGCATCAGCGCGTTGACGATCAGGGTGATCAGGCCGAGGGTCAGGATGAACAGGGGGAAGGTGAGCACCTTCACCACCGGCTTGACCAGAAGGTTCACCAGCCCGAAGACCAGCGCGACCACGATCAGCGTGCCGACCTTCTTGCCCGTGCTGCCACCGGTGAGGGTGATCTTGTCGAGGAGCCACACGGCGACCGCGAGGGCGCCCGCGTTGGCGATCGTCTTGACTAGGAGATTCTTCATGTGTCTGATCGTTGCAGACCAGGATCAGAGTGGGCGGCGCGGCGAGGGCGGACGACGGCGATGAAGGTATTCCGGCTGGACGATCTGGAGGCGGAGCGCGCCGCGAACGACGGGGCCTACCTCCAGTTCCTGCGGGAGCGGAACATGTCGGTCGGCCTGTACGCGCTCGACGCCGGCTCCCACGACCCCCAGAACCCCCACGCCCAGGACGAGGTGTACTTCGTGGTCAGCGGCCGGGCCTCGGTCTCGGTCGGACTGGAGACCACTGAGGTCGCGCGGGGCAGCGTGGTCTACGTGCCCGCCGGGGTGTCCCACAAGTTCCACCACATCAGCGAGGATCTGCGGGTCCTGGTGGTGTTCTCTCCCCCCGAGGGCTGAGGGTCGGACCTCAGGGTTCCCTAGGGGATGGATCAGGGGACGACAAGGGGTGCGAGACCCCCACGGAGGCCCTCCCCGGCCCTAGCATCGAAGCGGGACATCAAGAACCGCTAGCGCAAAGGACAGGGCGATGCGAGAGATCTTCACGGGCTTGCCGTGGTGGGTGAAGTGGGTCGCGGTGCCGGTCATCGCGCTGGTGGTGTTCGGCGGCCTGATAGCGACCGTGGTCGGCTTCCTGATCGGCCTGCTGTTCAAGCTCCTGCTCTTCGTCGCCCTGGTCGGCGGACTCATCTACGTGGTGCGGAAGTTCACGGCGGGTTCCTCCTCGCGCGGCGAGTGGTGACGCGCGGGGGCGACGGGGAGCGGCACACGGGGCGGTAACACGGAACGCCGGTTCCCTCGGGGGAGGGAAGTTTCCCCGGCAGGCCGTCCGCGCGCGGTGGTGGACGGTTAGAGTCCGGAACTCCCGTGGGGCCCCGAACCCCACGGGCGGCACGCACCCCACCCGTGTCCACCCCGCACGGGCCGCCCCCACCTCCGCGCTTCGGGAGTAAATCCTTGGCCACGGTCGACACCGCCCCGGCAGGACCCCACGCACCCCCGGCTCCTGCGCGGTCCTGCGCGCCCCCGATGCAGCGGCCACCCGCCGCCAGCGCCCCCGACAAGCACTCGGCGACTCTCATCGGTTCCGTCCAGCGCGCGATGCGCCTGCTGGAGACGGTCGCCGCACACGAGTACGGCGCCCCCGCCAAGCAACTCGCCCGCGAGACGGGCCTCGCGCTCCCCACGGCGTACCACCTGCTGCGCACCCTGGTGCACGAGGGCTATCTGCGCCGGGACAAGGGGCGGTTCTTCCTCGGCGACGCGGCGGACCGGCTCAGTAGCAGCGGAGCGCAGCAGAAACGTCGCAGCACGGTCGCCGACACCCTCGCGCACTGGCGTCATGCGATCGGCACCCCGGTGTACTACGCGATGTACCGGGACGGCGAGATCGAGGTCATGTGCGTGGCCGACTCACGGGAGACGCCGGCGGTCGCGGAGTGGGCCGACTTCCGCGAGACGGGACACGCCCATGCCGTCGGGAAATGCCTGCTCTCCCAACTGGACGACGACGCCCGCCGCGACCACCTCGCGCGCTACCCGGTCCGCTCCCTCACCCCGTACACGGTCCGCGACAACGATGCCCTGCTCAGGCGGCTGGCCAGGACCCGCCGCATGGAACCGGTGGTGGAGCGGCAGGAGTACGCCCTTGGCGCGGTCTGCGCGGCGGTGCCGATCACTGTCGGTACAACCGCGGCGACGATGGCGATTTCGCTCCCGGCCCATCAGGCGGATCAACTCCCGTCCATGACAAGGAGGTTGCAGGCGGAAATGGGGCGTCACGTGGGCGCGCTGGCGCTCTCTATCAGCATCTGAAAACTCACTCCTTGTGATCTGCCATGCACGTTCAGCTAGATTTGACCCCAGTCAGGGATTAAACCCGGCCAGTCGATGTCTTATGACGGGGTAGGCGATGCGCGAGTCCGTACAGGCAGAAGTCATGATGAGCTTTCTCGTCTCGGAGGAGCTCTCCTTCCGTATTCCGGTGGAGTTGCGCTACGAGACGAGTGATCCCTACGCGGTGCGGCTCACTTTCCATCTGCCCGGTGACGCCCCGGTGACCTGGGTCTTCGGCCGGGAGTTGATGATCGACGGGGTCGGCCGGCCGTGCGGCGAGGGGGATGTGCACATCTCCCCCGTCGACTGCGAGGTGCTGGGCGAGGTGCTGATCCGGCTTCAGGTGGGCGGCGACCAGGCGCTGTTCCGCTCCTCCACGCCGCCGCTCGTGGCGTTCCTCGACCGCACCGACAAGCTGGTGCCGCTCGGGCAGGAGGGTGCGCTGGCCGACTTCGACACCCACCTCGACGAGGCGCTGGGCCGCATCCTGGCCGAGGAGCAGAGCGCGGGCTGAAGTGGCGGGGCCAAGGGGGGCCAGGCGCTCGACCGGGCTCCGTGAACCTTTGAAGAAACGCTTCTGCAAGGGGTCGGGCTCCGACGCCCCCGGCGCCCGTCTCAGCGCTTCCGGCGCCGGCCCCGGCCGCCCGATGCCGCGACGGGCTGGGCGCCCGCCGGAGCCGCCGTACCGGTCGCGGGGCGGTCCGCCGAGACGACCAGGGCGGCGAGCGCGGTGGTGACCGGCACCGAGGCGACCAGGCCGATCGAGCCGACCAGCGTGCGCACGATCTCCTCCGCGACCAGCTCGCTGGTGGCCACCGTGCCCACCCCGCTCTGCGCGATGGAGAACAGCAGCAGGAGGGGCAGCGCGGCGCCCGCATAGGCGAGGACGAGGGTATTGACGACGGACGCGATGTGGTCGCGGCCGATGCGGATGCCCGCCCGGTACAGCCCGCGCCAGCCCATCGAGGGGTTGGCCTCGTGCAGCTCCCACACGGCCGAGGTCTGGGTGACCGTCACATCGTCCAGCACGCCCAGCGAGCCGATGATGACGCCCGCGAGCAGCAGACCACTCATGTCGATCGACGGGTAGAGCCCGTGGATCAGGCCGGTGTTGTCGTCCGTGTTGCCGGTGAGGGCGGCCCAGCCGATGAACTGCGAGCCGAGGACGCCGATCAGCAGCAGCGAAACCAGCGTGCCGAGTACCGCCACGGAGGTCCGCGCCGAGAGGCCGTGGCACATGTACAGGGCGATGAGCATGATCGCGCTCGACCCGACCACCGCCACCAGCAGCGGGTTCGAGCCCTGGAGCACCGCGGGCAGGATGAACAGGGTCAGCACCAGGAAGCTGACCGCCAGGGCCACCAGCGCCATGACGCCGCGCAGCCGGCCCACCACCACGACGGCGACGGCGAAGATTCCGGCGAGCAGGGCCATGGGGAACTTGCGGTCCAGATCCGTGACCGCGTACTGGAGTTCCCTCGGCGCCTTGGGCTCGTAGGCGACCACGACCTTGTCGCCCTGGTGCAACTGCCGGGTCTGGTCCGGCTGCACCAGCTCGGTGAAGGTGCGGCCCTTGTCCTTGCCGGTGTCGACCCGGACCGTGGCCTTCTTGCAGGGGCCCTTCTTGTCCTCCTGGGCGGCCGGGGCGCCGCCCGTGGCGGAGGGATCGCCGACGGGGGCCTGCCCGCCGGCCCCGCCGACCTGGCAGCTCACGGAGGTCACGGTGGTCACGGTGGCCTGTTGCGTCTGGCGGTCGAAGCCCACGCCGGTGCGCTGGTGCGGGGGCGCACCTCCGGGCCAGAGCACCACCAGACCCACCACGACGGCCACGCTGAACGGGATCAGGATGGCCGCGATGACCTTGCGCAGATGCTTGGACACCGGCGCGGCGGGGCCGTGACTGTGGGAGTGGCCGTGACCGCCCCCAGAGCCGTGCCCATGCCCACCGTGCCCGTGCCCACCGTGCCCGTGCCCATGTCCACCGCCGTCGTCGGGACCTGGTCCGGGGCCGGGCCGGTGGGGTTGGCCGGGAGGAGGGTAGGGAGGCTGCTGCGTCGTGGTCACGGCCCGATCATTGCAAGAACGGGGGAGGCCCACTGTTCATCCCGTCACATGGGGCGCTAGCGTGGAGGCACCTTTGCACACGCGGGAGCTCGGAGCACCGGGCTGAGAGGGCGCTGACCTCCGTCGTTGCGATGTTTCACGTGGAACGTGGTTCCCCGTGAACATCAGCGGACGGGAATCGCTGCGTCGACCGCCGAACCTGTTACCGGGTAATGCCGGCGTAGGGAGTAGGTCTCATGACCAACAAGGACGCACGCACGCCTGCCTCCACGCAGAACGCGACGAACAACTCGTCGAGCGAGGAGGCCGGGAAGTCCATCGGCTGGCACAAGGCGTATGTCGCGGGTTCGCGCCCCGACCTGCGCGTGCCGGTCCGTCAGGTACATCTCACCAACGGGCAGTCGGTCACGCTGTACGACACCTCCGGCCCGTACACCGATCCGGAAGCCGACACCGATGTCCGCCGGGGGCTCGCCCCGCTTCGGGAGAACTGGATCGTCGCCCGCGGCGACACCGAGGAGTACGCGGGCCGTCCGGCCCGCCCCGAGGACGACGGGCTCAAGCACACCTCGCCGCGCGGCGGGCTGCGCAACCTGGACGCCGTCTTTCCGGGACGGCCCCGGCAGCCCCGGCGCGGACGCGCGGGCCGGGCGGTCACCCAGCTCGCGTACGCCCGCCAGGGGGAGATCACGCCGGAGATGGAGTTCGTGGCTCTCCGGGAGAACGTCGCTCCCGAGGTGGTCCGCGACGAGATCGCGGCGGGCCGCGCCGTGCTGCCCGCCAATGTGAACCACCCGGAGATCGAGCCGATGATCATCGGTAAGCGGTTCCTGGTGAAGGTCAACGCCAACATCGGCAATTCGGCGGTCACTTCCTCGATCGAGGAGGAGGTGGAGAAGATGACGTGGGCGACCCGCTGGGGCGCGGACACGGTCATGGATCTCTCCACCGGCCGCAACATCCACACCACCCGCGAGTGGGTGCTGCGCAACTCCCCCGTGCCCATCGGCACCGTGCCGCTCTACCAGGCACTGGAGAAGGTCGACGGGCGGGCCGAGGAGCTGACCTGGGAGATCTACAAGGACACGGTGATCGAGCAGGCCGAACAGGGCGTGGACTACATGACGGTGCACGCCGGTGTGCGTCTGCCCTACGTCCCGCTCACGGCGAACCGGAAGACGGGCATCGTCTCGCGCGGCGGCTCGATCATGGCCGCCTGGTGCCTGGCGCACCACAAGGAGTCGTTCCTGTACGAGAACTTCGAGGAACTCTGCGAGATTCTCGCCGCCTACGACGTCACCTACTCGCTCGGTGACGGCCTGCGGCCCGGCTCCATCGCGGACGCCAACGACGAGGCGCAGTTCGCGGAGTTGCGCACGCTCGGGGAACTCAACGGGATCGCCCGGCGTTTCGATGTCCAGACGATGATCGAGGGCCCCGGTCACGTCCCGATGCACAAGATCAAGGAGAACATCGACCTTCAGCAGGAGATCTGCGACGAGGCTCCGTTCTATACGCTCGGCCCGCTGACCACCGACGTCGCGCCGGCCTACGACCACATCACCTCCGGTATCGGCGCCGCGATGATCGCCTGGTGGGGCACGGCGATGCTCTGCTACGTCACGCCCAAGGAGCACCTGGGCCTGCCGAACCGGGACGACGTCAAGACCGGCGTCATCACCTACAAGATCGCCGCCCACGCGGCCGACCTCGCCAAGGGGCACCCCGGCGCCCAGGAGTGGGACGACGCGCTCTCGGACGCCCGTTTCGAGTTCCGGTGGGAAGACCAGTTCAACCTCGCCCTGGACCCGGACACGGCACGGGAGTTCCATGACGAGACGCTGCCCGCCGAGCCCGCCAAGACGGCCCACTTCTGCTCCATGTGCGGGCCGAAGTTCTGCAGCATGAAGATCTCGCAGGACATCCGGCGCGAACACGGCGGCAACCGGGCCGAGATCGAGGAGGGCATGGCCAGGAAGTCCCTGGAGTTCGCGGCCACGGGCAATCGGGTCTACCTGCCGATCGCGGAGGACCGGCCCTAGTCGTACGGGACGCCGGCCGGATGCTCAGTCCGGCTGGTGTTCCGGCCCGCCGAAGTCCGGGCTCGAGTAGTCGGGGCTGCTGAAGCGGGGCCGGTCGGTGGCCGTGCCGTCGTCGGGGCTGGTGAAGCCGGGGCGGCCGTAGCCCAGGCGGGGCATCCGGCTCGGGCCGGGGGCCGGCAGGGGCTGGGCGGCGGGGGCTCCGGGCTGGGCGAGGGCGTCGCGGAGGAAGGGCAGGATGCCGCGTTCCAGCAGGGCGTCCCGCCACTCCTCGCCCGCCCGTGCCACCGCCTCACGGGCCTCCGCCTGGGCGGCGGCCTCGGCGGAGGAGCTGTTGCGCAGCGCGGTGAGCAGCAGCGCCACGCCGGCGGCCAGGATCGCCGCCGCCGCCACGGCGCCGAAGACCCAGCCGACGGTGACCATGGTCCGGCCGAACTGCTGGCCGGGGGCGACCATCCGCAGGATGTAGCCGACCAGCAGGAAGATCACGGCGGCCGTCCCGGCGAGCACGGGGGCGAGCACGGCGACCATCGCGCTGGCGCCCGCACCGGCGCCCTCGGCCGTCTCCCCGAGGGCGGCGGCGAGTCCGAGGGTGCCCGACTCCGGCTCCGCCGGGGCGGTTCCGGCGACGGCCGTCTCGGCGGCAGGGGCCGGATGGCGCAGCTCCTCGCGGGCCTTGACGTAGTGCTGGTACTCGGCGGCGGCCGCCGCCGTGATGAGGGCCGTGGCGCTGAGCGCCATCGTGCGCAACTGCTCGGGGTTGAGCCGCTGTCCGATGCCGGACAGCTCCGGGTGGTCCGGTGCGGAGCGCAGCGCCTCATCGAGGAGCCGCTCGAATTCCCGGCGGTCCTCGCTCAGCAGGTGCTGCGGAACGCTGTTCATGTGCATCCCCCGATGCTCCGTAGGGCTTGGGGCTCGCATGGTGACGAGCCGTCGGGCAGAAACGGAGGGGAGCCTGCTACGGATAAGCCGATGGTAGAGCTGTCATACCGCACGGTGACAGGGGGTTGCCGGAAATTGCGGCGATGCCCGGTGCCCCTTCCGCGCCGCCCCGGCCTGGTGCCGGGCGACGCGGTGAAGGATCAGGCCTCCAGCGGGAGTTGCTGGACCAGCAGTTTTCCGGCCATGGTCACGCCGCCGTCCATGGCGATGGCGAGGCCGTCGGCGTAGACGTGCGGGCCCTCGACGTGGGGCTCGCCCCGCTCCTCGCCCTCCTCGGAACCGACCTGGCCGAGCAGATAGGGGATCGGGCTGTGGCCGTGAACGACCCGGGAGCCGCCGTACGTATCCAACAGGGAGCGCACTGCGTCGGCGCCGCCCTCGTCGCGGAAGGAGAAGCGCTTGGTGAACTTGCGGAACAGGTCCCAGACCTCGTCGGCGTCGTTGCGGGTCAGCGCGTCGCGGACGGTGTCGTTGACCGCCTCGATCGAGTCACCGTAGTCGAGGTAGGCGGTGGTGTCGGAGTGGAGCAGCAGATGGCCGTCGACCTCCTCGACCGCGTCCAGCCGGGCCATCCACTGGAGGTGGTGGTCCTGAAGGCGGTCCATGTCGGTCTTCTGGCCGCCGTTGAGCAGCCAGGCCGCCTGGAAGGTGGCGGTGCCCGCGCCGGAGTTGACCGGGGTGTCGCCGAACCGCTTGGCGCCCAGCAGCAGCAGCTCGTGGTTGCCCATGAGCGCCTTGCAGTAGCCGCCGGCCGCCGCGGCCTCGGCGGACAGCCGCATCACCAGGTCGATGACGCCGATGCCGTCCGGGCCCCGGTCGGTGAAGTCGCCGAGGAACCACAGCCGGGCGGTGCCCGCGCACCACTGGCCCTCCTCGTTGACCAGGCCCTTCTCCCGCAGCGCGCTCAGCAGCTCCTCGATGTAGCCGTGGACGTCGCCCACGACGAACAGCGGACCGGGGCCTTCCTCGGGCTGCGGCGCCGGGGCGGGAGCGGGCTCGACGGGCGGCGGGAGGGCCTCGCCGCGCTGGATGACCGGCAGGTCGCGCTCGGTCGGGGTGTACCCGTCGGGGTGCTCCTCCTCGTGCGGAGGGACGACGTCACCGGGGTGCACGTCGGCGTACGGACCGGTCTCATGGACGTACGCGGGCACCCGGAAGTCGCGCAACGTCGCCGTACGCTCCGTCTCGGGTCCCAGACCGGCCCCCTGAGTCATCAGACCCCTCCACCATCGCGCCGAAGCTGCACCGCTTCGGACTGCCTGGTCGCAGCGGCCCGCGGTGTCGTGCGCCCATCATAGGAACGCGCGTCGCGCCATGTGATGACCCAGGGGTGGTGAATCACGGTGAGGTCCCTGATCGCTGGGGCTTTCGTGCCGATTGGACAGGATTCCGGCCGGTTGCCCGCCCGGGATCGGGTGGCCGCCGGGCGGTCGTCCGCCCCGGTTCGACGAGGCGCGGCGGACCCCGCCACGCCTCGCGGACCTCTCCGGGCCCCCCTCGGGCCGGTTCTCCGTCAGCCCCGCTCCGGCGCCCGCGGCGGGCTGACCGTGGTGCGCGGCGGACGGCGCTGGGAGGAGGTGCGCACGATCAGCTCCGTCGGTATCACCTGCTCGACCGGCTGGTCCGACTCGACCCCCTCGATGGCGTCGATGAGGAGCTGCACGACCGCTGTGCCGATGCGGCGCGGCTTCAGCGAGAGCGTGGTGATGGGCGGCTCGGTGGTGGCGTACACGGTGGACTCGCTGCAGCACACCAGCAGCAGGTCGTCCGGGACGCGCAGGCCGTAGCGGCGGGCGGCGGCGAGCAGGTCGGTGCCGTTGGGGTCGAAGAGGCCGTAGACGGCGTCCGGGCGGTCGGGGCGGGCGAGCAGCCGGTCGGCGGCGACGGCGCCCGCGCACGGGTCGTGCGCCGGGTACGCCTCGTAGACCGGGTCCTGGCCGACCCGCTCGCACCAGCGCAGATAGGCGGTGGTGGACAGGTGCGTGTACGTGTCCGTGGTGGTGCCGGTGAGCAGGCCGATGCGGCGGGCCCCGGCGGCGGCGAGGTGGTCGAGGATGCCGAGGACGGCGGCCTCGTGGTCGTTGTCGACCCAGGCGGTGACCGGGAGGGAGCCGGCCGGGCGGCCGTCGGAGACGACCGGTAAACCCTGCCGGACCAGTTCGCTGACCACCGGGTCCTGGTCGGAGGGGTCGATGACGACCGTGCCGTCCAGCGCGACGTTGGACCACACGTCGTGCCGGGAGGTCGCGGGCAGGATGACCAGGGCGTAGCCGCGGGCGAGCGCGGCGGAGGTGGCGGCCCGCGCCATCTCGGCGAAGTACGCGAACTCGGTGAAGGTGAAAGGTTCATCCCCGTACGTGGTCACGGTCAGGCCGATCAGGCCGGACTTGCCGGTACGGAGGGTGCGGGCGGCGGCCGAGGGCCGGTAGCCCAGTCGGTCGGCGACCTCGCGGACGTGGCGGCGGGTGGCGTCCGGGAGCCGCCCCTTGCCGTTGAGGGCGTCGGAGACGGTTGTGATGGAGACCCCGGCGGCGGCGGCCACGTCTCTGATGCCGGCCCGTCCGGGCCGGCTGCCCCGTCGGGAGGTTTCCGCGTGGCTCACCTGGTGCTTCCCTGCTGCTGTCATGGCGAGCCGATAGTAGGGCTCTTCCGGTGGGGTAGGGCGGACGCATATGCATGCATTGACAGGCACGTTTCTGCATGGTCGTCAGGTCCCAACGGCCTTTGAAAGCAAGACAGTTGGCTGGTCCGATGGCAGGACGTGTCTTGTCGAGGCGCGTGGGCCTGCCAAGGGCCCCATGTCTCGAAGAGGTCTCAACTCACCTTCACGGGGGATGCGCGCCACGGCGCGAGCCACCGGCGCATGGACAAATGCGCGGTGCGCCCCCTAAAGCGCAGCCTGTCGCCCGGCGCGGCCCCTGGGATGTCCCCGGCGCCGCGGAAGCGGGGACGCGCCGGTACGCAAGCGCGCCGAATCCTCATAAGGTGAGGAGCATTGGATGCCGGCGGCGTCGACGGTCCGCCGGTGGTCGCG
Organism: Streptomyces sp. SID1328; assembly: GCF_009865595.1. NCBI lineage: Bacteria > Bacillati > Actinomycetota > Actinomycetes > Kitasatosporales > Streptomycetaceae > Streptomyces > Streptomyces sp. SID1328. Next base: position 60,542 of record NZ_WWKH01000911.1, read on the forward strand.
AGGAGGACTGCGGTGAGCGAGACGAGCCCCAAGCTGCGCGCCGAGCTGGAGGGTATCCCCACCTACAAGCCGGGCAAGCCCGCCTCGGCCGAGGGTCCGGTCGCCTTCAAGCTGTCCTCCAACGAGAACCCCTATCCCCCGCTGCCGGGTGTGATGGAGCGGGTGGCGGCGGCCGTGACCCAGTTCAACCGCTACCCCGACATGGCGTGCGGTGGTCTGATGGCCGAGCTGGCGGAGCGTTTCGGCGTCCCGGTCTCCCACCTGGCCACGGGCACCGGCTCGGTCGGCGTGGCCCAGCAGCTCGTGCAGGCGACCAGTGGTCCGGGCGACGAGGTCATCTACGCCTGGCGCTCGTTCGAGGCGTACCCGATCATCACGCGGATCAGCGGGGCCACGCCCGTGCAGGTGCCGCTCACGCCCGGCGATGTGCACGACCTGGACGCGATGGCGGACGCGATCACCGAGCGAACCCGCTTGATCTTCGTCTGCAACCCCAACAACCCGACCGGCACCGTGGTGCGGCGGGCCGAGCTGGAGCGGTTCCTCGACCGGGTGCCGAAGGACGTCCTGGTGGTGCTGGACGAGGCGTACCGGGAGTTCATCCGGGACCCCGAGGTGCCCGACGGCGTCGAGCTGTACCGCCGGCGGCCGAACGTCTGCGTGCTGCGCACCTTCTCCAAGGCGTACGGGCTGGCCGGGCTGCGGGTCGGTTTCGCCATCGCGCACGAGCCGGTGGCGGCGGCGCTGCGCAAGACGGCGGTGCCGTTCGGCGTCAGCCATGTCGCGCAGGAGGCGGCGATCGCCTCGCTGCAGGCCGAGGACGAGCTGCTCGGCCGGGTCGGCTCGCTGGTGTGCGAGCGCGCCCGGGTGGTCGACGCGCTGCGCGCGCAGGGCTGGACGGTGCCGGAGACGCAGGCCAATTTCGTGTGGCTGCGGCTGGGGGAGCGGACCATGGACTTCGCGGCGGCGTGCGAGGACCACGGGGTGGTCGTGCGGCCGTTCGCCGGTGAGGGTGTGCGGGTGACGGTCGGGGAGAACGAGGCGAACGACCTGTTCCTGAAGGCGGCGGAGGCGTTCCGCCGCGAGGTGGCGGGCTGACGCCGGACCGCAGTCCATGAGGTGAGGGGCCCTGCCGGGAGGCGGGGCCCTTCGTCGTAGGGGCCCCCTTGTGAGTGCCGAATACGTGTGCGCCATAATGGCTTGTGAATGTGAACGCTTTCACAAGCTCCGACCGGATTGCTCCATATGTGGGGGGCATAAGCGGTGAAGGCCGCACCGGAACGGCGAAGTAAGGAGGGGTGACGACGTGGAACTGGCGTTGGCGCCGGAGACCCTGGCGCGCTGGCAGTTCGGCATCACCACCGTCTATCACTTTCTGTTCGTCCCGCTGACGATCTCCCTGGCCGCCCTCACGGCCGGGCTGCAGACGGCCTGGGTGCGCACGGAGAAGGAGGTCTACCTCAGGGCCACCAAGTTCTGGGGCAAGCTCTTCCTGATCAACATCGC
>NZ_WWKH01000912.1:0-16861 GCF_009865595.1 Streptomyces sp. SID1328
CCGCGGTCGGTGCGCTGCCGTGCGGCCCAGCGTCGGGCGGCGCGGCGGGCGCGGCGGGCGGCACGGCTGCCGGCGGCCTTCCGGCCCTCGGGGGTGCGGGTCCATGCGGGGATGAACGGGAGGTCCCCGGTGGGGTCCAGGGGCAGCTCGGTGTCTGGCATGCCAGACACGACCGGGGCGTCCGGGGTGCGGGCGGCGCGCTCCTTGGCGAGGTCGACCAGCTGCGCGGCCGGGGAGTCGGCGTCGGGTCGGCGGATGGTGTCGGACATGCTGGGTGTGCTCCCTGGTCTGTAGGGCTGAGGAGTGGAGAGGGGGCGGGCGAGTCTTGGTCGGTGAGCCCGCCCCCGAGCCATCGCTACGGCTTGCTCTGGCGGTCCTTGGCCTCACGGCTGGCGGCCTTGCGGGCGAGCGGAGAGAACTTCGGGGAGTCGCCCCTGCGGCGCTTCGGCGGAGTGGGCTTGCTGCGGGGGGACAGATGGGCGTCGACCTGCGACGATGCGGCGCCCTGTGCGCTCTTCTCCGGGGCGGTGGCGGTGGCCGTGCCCATACCTCCGGCGGGACCCTTCGGGGGCCTTCCACCCCGCGCTGAGGCGCCGCCGTGGTCACCGCCGTCGGGGCGGCCGGGCCCGAACAGGTCGGCGAGGAGGAGTTCCACCTCGGCGGCCTCTCCGGACATGCCGGTCTCGGCGAGTGCCTGGGTCAGGGAGTGGTGGGAGCGGGCGGCTTCCAGGTGCAGCTCCGGGGTGAGGCCGGTGGCGCGGGTGCCGTGCCGGATCTCCCACGCGGCGGCGAACGCGGTCTCGAAGTCGAGCGCGCCGAACGGGGCGGCGGACACGAGTCGCTCCGCCACGGTCACGACGTCCTTGTGGTGGCTGCGACGCCGCTTGTCGTGCTCGGCACGCGCCTTCTCCTCTGCTCGCCGCTTCCGCTCCCCCGCGTCCACCGTGAGCGTGGTGACCCACTGGCGGACCTCGAAGAACAGCGGGCCCAGCAGGGTCACCGCGGCGAGGCCGTACCCGGCGGTCGGGTCGATGTGCGCGCCGTACTGGTAGTTGATCGTGGCGGCGTACCCGGCAGCGGCCATGGACAGAGCGCGCAGCAGCCAGCGCACCCAGGCGGGGAGCCCCTTCTCGTCGGCGTAGGCGACACCGGCCGCCATCACCCAGGCCGCGCCCTCGAGCGCGAACGGGAGCGGCAGCAGCATTTCGGAGATGGAGACGAAGTGCTTGACCTGCGCGGGCAGGGAGGCCAGCGCGGACGCGGTGACCAGGGCGAGGGTGCCCCGCTGGTAGACCACGCCGGGGCGGGTGTTCTTCGTCCAGGACTGCATGCGCTCGCGGCGGCGGTCCTTCTTGTCGCGGCGGGCCTGCTGCTGCTCGGCGCGGCGTTCGGCCTTGTCCGCCTGCCGGTTGGCGCGGCGGCGCTCATCCTCGGCAGCCCGCATCTGCATGGCGCGGGCGGCGGCGGCGTCGGCGTCCTTGCGCTTCTGGTCGGCGGCGGCGGCCTTGTCCTGGCGCCTCTGCTCGTTCCAGTCCATCGGGGTCGGTTCCTTTCCGGTGGTCAGGCGGTGGTGGCGAAGGTGTCGGCCAGCAGCGGCCAGAGCCGGTCATTGCGGCCGATCTCCGGGTCGATGAGGCACACCTGCCAGGCGTTCAGCACGTCCGACATGGCGGCCCGGCTGATGCCACGCCAGATGTGGCGTAGGAGGCGGGGCGGCATGTACTCGCCGAACGCGGTGTGCGGGCGGAACCCGCGAGTGGTGCAGATGGCTCCCTTGCCGTGCGGCAGCAGCCGCGGGTGGGAGATGAGCACCAGCAGGCCGGCGGACTCGGCGGCACGGCGTAGGCGGTTCAGCAGCTCCTCGTCACCGACCAGGCCGGAGACGGCGGCGCGCTGCTGCCAGCGCATCCGGTCGAAGCCGGGTCCGTCGTAGCCGGGCTGGGACTGGTCGGTGAGGAACCCGGCCCGGTTCGCGGCCACGAGAGCCGGGATCAGCTCGGTGGTCTCCTCGTCGGGGCCGCCCCCGTAGCCGGGGCTGAAGGGCAACTCGCCCTCGAGCCACAGGGCCATCAGGTCACCGAGTTCGGGCAGCGTGCGGGCGGCAACCCAGCGGCGGCGAGTCGCGCGGATCTTCAGCTTGCGGCGCATTACGCGGCCGCCTTCGGGGACCGGTGGAGCAGGTAGACGAGGGCGGCGATGGCGGCGAGGACCGGGCCGGGGATCGCGGCCAGGACGGTGTCGGCGCCGGCGGACGCCCACACGACCGGGGCGACGGCGGCGGGCCAGACACCGATGACGACCAGGACGGCGGCCAGGAGCAGCCAGCGGGCGGCGGGGTGACGGAACACGGTGACCTCACTCAAGTGGTGGGGTGGACGGTGGGGTGGTGCTGCGCCAGTTCTCCTCACCGCCCGTGCGAGACGGGCGGATCGGGCAGCCGGTCAGCGGGCGGTCACTTGCCGGAGCCCTTGCGGGAGCGGTCGTTGACCTCGGCGACCTTCCGGGACAGGTCCTCGCGCTCGTCGTCCGTCAGGAAGCAGACGGCGCCGTACAGGTAGGGGTGGCCGCCGCGCGGGCGAGTGGGAAGCGCGTCCTTCGTCTTCTCGTGGTCGCTCATCGGGCACCGCCGGCGGCTTCGGCGAGGGCGCGGATACGGCCGGGGACGTCGGCGGCGGCCGTCCGGATGTGGTCCGGGTCGCCGCCCTTGTCCAGTGACTCAGCCAGCAGGTCGAAGACGAAGTTGTAGCCGTCGCCGACGTCGGCGCGGGCGTGCTCTATCGCGGAGTACGCCCGCAGCCGCACGGTGGTCGCGGCTCGCAGCTCCTCGGCGAACTCCCCGCCGTCCTCGGCCGCCACGACCTTGCACAGGTCAGGCATGATCTCGGCGACGGTGTCGCACATCGTGTCCAGGGTGCGGGCGGGGTCCGGCATGCGGAGCGCCTCGGTGTATCCGACGGACGCCAGGTAGAGGCCGACTGCCGGGATGCTGATGGGCTGGTCGTTGGTGAGGCGGGTGAATGCCCCGATCGGGGCGGCAGTACCGTTCGTCATTGGGTCGCTCCTTCACAGCGATCCGACGCGGGCCCTAGCGGTCCGGGCACGGCCCCCGGTGTGCAACCACTGGGGGCCGTTCTGCATCCGGGACCGCCCAAGAGGCGTGCTCTCGGGAGGGTCTGACGGTCTGAAGGTAGAGCGCCCCTGATGCTGTGTCAAGACAGATGGAAACTAGACGAACTCTGTGTCAGGGCACGGGATTCTTTCGCTTGACACTGCTAGCCTGACGGCACGAAAGACACACGGAGGGGAGAGCCCAACATGAACGCCAACACGATCGCAGCGGCCATCCGCAAGGAGATCGCCACAGGTCAGCACCCCTACGGCAGTCGGCTGCCGACCGTGCGCGAGCTGGCCGAGCAGTACGGCGTGAGCCAGCAGACGGCAGCGTCGGCCTACTCCGTTCTGGCCGCTCTGGGGCTAGTCCGCACGGACCGCAGGAGCGGCACCACCGTGACGGCCGGCCGTCAGGCAGACGCTCACCTGGGGCACTTCACCCCGCCCGACCTCGGCGCAGAAGGCGCACAGGCATGGCGGCCTACCTCCGGGGGCGACGCCGCGGAGGAGACGACGCTCGTCCGCCAGATCACCGCCACCGACGACATGAACGCATGGGGTATCCCGGAGGGTTCGTCCGTGGTCGAGCGGACCCGTATCCGGTCCGTCGACGGGGCGCCCGTCCAGCACAAGCTCACCGTGCTGCCGTACACCCTCGCTGCTCGGACCCCCGAGGGGTACGACGGCATCCCGCCGATGCTCGCCCCGGTGGGCGCGGCGCCCGTCCGTCCGCCGCACGGCGTCCGCATGGCCGACTGGCTGGGCTGGGACGTGGCCGGGACGGAAGTCGTCATCACCACCGAACCGATGGACAAGGCAGCGGCCGACGCGCTGGGTGTACCCGAGGGCACCCCGGCCTTCCGAATCGTCGGCATCTCGCGCGACGGCGAGGGTCAGACCGTGGTCGTGACCGTGACCACCGCGCCTCTTCACCACCGCGTCACGCTCAACATCACGGGCTGAGCTGCGGATTGCAGCCCCCAAGATCCGGCAGCGCCAGAAAGTGCCAGAGTGAGCGCTCTGCGACGGAGGACCTGTAACGCTTCGGGCCCTCACTCCGTCCATGAGGTGTAACAGGATTCCCGCCACAGACGTTCAGGGAGGTAGCGGTGAGACAGGGACGCCACCCCAGGCCAGAGGGAGCGGGGGGAACACTTTTTGACACCGCCGCTACTGTCATTTGAGGCACAAGTGCCATAGGAGGTAACGATGGAAAACGGCCAAGAGGCGGAGTGGCTGACGGTGCGTGAAGTCGCGGACCACTTCCGCGTCTCCACCCGGACCGCCACCCGCTGGGCTCTGAGTGGTCAGCTGCGGATGCGAAGGGTCGGCCCCACAGGTCGGCTCATCCGAATCCACAGCTCAGAACTCAACAGCGAGCAGTCGAACCTCCCGGCCTCTGCCTAGTGCAGAAATGCGCTGAGGACCCACCGTTGGCGCGGTGGGCCCTCATGAGGCGCATTCCGGGAATCCTAGTCCGTCGGGCAGCCACCCGGCGAGGACACGGAAGCGATGCACTTATCAGTGGCGTGCATCGCCAGAGTAGCCAATCCCTCCCTATGTCGGGAGGTCCGGGCCCCTCAAGTGTCCACGCGGTGGCTGCCCTCTACCTCAACGAAGAGGCGCAGTTGTGACGCATAACCCGCAGGTCAGCGCACCTGCTGACAAGCAGCTACCCACCCCGCGCGGCGGCTCAAATGTGGACACGGCGTCCACGCGGCCGCCCGTAGACATGACCAGTCACCAGCGGTCCGTGGCCATGACGTGGCTCGCTCGCGGTGTGCCGGTGATCCCGTGTTCGCGCACCGACAAGGGCGCCCTGGTCCCTGGCTTCGGCCGGGACGCCTCGGCGGAGCAGCTGGCCAAGTTCTCCGACCCTGAGCAGGTGTGGGCCTGGTGGTCCGGCCGATTCAAGCGGGCCCACGTCGGACTGCTCACCGGACGCGGTGCCGACGGCCGCGGCCTGGTCGTCATCGACCTGGACGCACCCAAGCCCGACATGCCACCGCTGGAGGGCCGGTGGGCCGGATGCATGCACGGGTACGACGTCCTGGAGCGGCTCGCCCGAGAGGCCGGCGCTGAATTGCCGGAGACCTACACCACGGAATCGCCCTCGGTCGGGAAGCCCGTTCCGGGTGCGCATCTGTACTTCCAGCAGCCGGAGGACGGGCCGCTGATCGGCTGCGCCACGGGTGAGGGCCCCACGGCACCCCACCTCGGACCGCTGGTGGACGTGCGCGGGGTCGGCGGCTACATCATCGCGGCCGGGTCCTACAGCACGGCACAAGGGCGCCCGTACCAGCGGGTGAGCGCTCCGGACGTGCTGCCGCAGGAACTCCCGGAGTGGCTGCTCGAGCTGCTGCGCCCTGCCGCTCCACCCGCTGCTCCTCCCCGGCCGCCGGCACCCGTCAGGGTGCTGCCCACCGCCGACCGCGCGGAGCGGTACGCAGGCGCGGCCCTCGAGGGAGCAGCCGAAGACGTGGCCCAGGCCGCCGAAGGTGAGCGGAACCGGCGTCTGTTCGCTGCCGCTCGGCGTCTCGGGGAACTGCACGCCACGGCCCCGGCCGTGCTGACCGAGACGACCGTGCGGGAGCAGCTGCTCGCCGCTGCTCTGCGCTCGGGGCAGAGTGAGCGGGAGGCGCTGCGCACGATCCGCTCCGGATGGGAGCGCGGTCTCGTCGGCCACGGGGCAGGTGCCGCGTGAGCACTGCTGCCCAGGTTCTCCCTCACCCGGCCGCCCCTCCGGTGGAGGAAGCCAAGCCGTCCCCTGCCGAGCTTGAGCGGCGGGCGTCCGAGGCCCGCGCACACGCGGCGAAGCTCGAGGCCGACGGCGCTCCGGCCGCCGACATCAAGAAAGCGAAGGCCCGCGCCCGGCAGCGTGCCGAAGAGGCGAAGGCCGCGAAGAACGCCGCGAAGGCTGAGCGCGAGCGTGCCCGGACGCGACCGCGCTCCGTCGGCGGCCGACCCACTATCGACGTGAGCAGCGAACCGGACGCCGTCCAATCCGTCATCGACGTACTGGAGGCCGGCAGCATCCCCGACGTCTACCTCTACGGCGCCGGACCCGCTCAGGTCGGCCGGGACGCCACCGGCCCCACATTCGTCCCCCTGGACCCCAACGGGTTGACCCTGACGTTCATCAACCAGGCCGACGTCATCAAGACCCGCGTCACCAACGACGGAGACGAAATCGTCACGTCCGTACTGCTGCCTACCCGTATCGCGTCCGTGGCGCTGGCGAAGACCCGTTGGGACCTTCCGGTTCTCAAGGGCATCTCATCCGTGCCATTGCTGCTGCCGGACGGCACCTTCCAGCTCCGCCCCGGTTTCCACGAGAAGACGGGGTACTTCTACGAGCCTCGGCACGTCCTCCGTGATGTGCCGGCCAACCCGACCGCCGAAGAACTCAACAAGGCCCGCACCCTGATCGTGGAGCAGCTGCTGGCTGACTTCCCATGGCAGACCGAGGCCGACAAGGCGTCGTACCTGGCTTCCCTGTTCTTCGCTCCGCTCCGGGTTCTGGTTGACGACCCCATGCCCGTATACATGCTGTCGGCCACCAACCCGGGCAGCGGTAAGAGCCTGCTGGTCACCATCCTGGAGGCCCTCTACGGCGCCGGGCGGTCAACTTGGGCAGCCGACAACTCCGAGATGGGCAAGGTCATCACGTCTGTGCTGACGGGCACGGCGAACCCCGTCGTCATCTTCGACAACCTGCCCAACGGGCACACGGTGCGCTTCCCCGTCCTGTCCGAGCTGGCGACGGCGCGGACTTGGAATGCACGCATCCTCGGTCAGAGCAGGATGGCCAGCGTGCCCAACGGCCGACTGTGGATCGTGAACGGCAACGGACTGAGCACCGGTGACGACATGGCGCGCCGGGTGTTCTGGTCCGTGCTCGATCCTGCCGTAAGGCCCGACCTCCGGAACGCTGACAACTTCGTCCTCGGGGACCTCGAGCAGTGGCTCCCCAACCATGCGGCCGATGTACTCCATGCCGTCCTGGTGCTGCTCGCCGGATGGGCGGCCCGAGGGATGCCCCGTTCCTCCCACTCCATTGCATCGTTCGGCCGGTGGCCGTCTGTGCTCGGCGGCATCCTCGAGTTCCTCGGGGTGGCCGGCTGGCTGGAGAGCCGCGAGGAACACATGCAGGACGGCGACGAAGACGCCATCGAGTGGGGCGCGTTCCTCGCCCGTTGGTACAAGCAGTTCGAGAGCGCGGAGGTCACCTCCAAAACCGTCCTCGAGGCAGCTCAGTCGCTCCCGGACCCGAGCGGCTACGGCAACACCGCGGGGCCGCTATCGGAGGTGCTCCCGCGGGAGGGTGGGAAGTTCCTGCCCTCGGTGAAGCAGCTGGGTCACTGGCTCAAGGCTCGGGAGGGCCGCCACTTCGGGGAGTACCGGCTCAGGCGCCGCTACGACAAACACGCGAAGGTCAATCTGTGGTGGGTTGAGCACAACCCGGCCGCCAGCCCTCAGACCTGACGCCCTTCTCTCAGAGCCCCCGCGCCGACCGCCGGCCGGGGGCTCTGTGCTACCCGCGCGCATTTTTCTCCATGCGAGGGGGCAGGGAGCGGCTGAACATACCCGCAGATACCCGCATACCCGCATAACCCCAGGTCACCGGGCGTGCGGGTATGCCTGCGGGTATCCCAGGACGCGGGGATGCGGGGATGCGGGGATACCCGCACCTGCGGGTAAGGCGGGTATCTCATCTCAAGATCAACTCACATACCCGCACGGCTCTGACCTGGGTATCTGCGGGTATTGCGGGTATTGCGGGTATCTCTTCTCTCTTGAGGATTCTTCTTCTGTCTCACTTTCTTAGCTGCACTCGGCCTACGACCGGACCGTCGGCAAGCTGCGCCGGGGGGTGGGAAGCCTCAGAACAGCCACCCACCCCCGCGCGCTCCGGAGACTGGGCTCGCCTGCGACGGCGGCCGCGGCTCGAGGGTCGTGCGGCGTAGCCGCTCCGCTCTGTCCTGACTCGCAGACGACAGCGCTGGACTTCCGCGAGGCGGGTCTCATGGCGTGGCGGGTCGCGCGGCGGTTGGTGGTGGGGGCGTTGGTCATTGAGCAGTTGCCCGCGCGTGCGCGCGAGGGGGGTGTGGACCGGTCCCCGAGGTGTGGTGGTCGGAGAGCGGTGCGGTGGGCGGTGCAGACTGTGCCGGTGAATGCGCGACGACGTTCTCTGGGTGCTGGTCCCGATGTTCCTGAGCCTGTGGAGCGGGACCCGCGGGCGCGGACGGCTGCCGAGAGGGCAGCGGCCGGTGAGTGGGTGCAGGAGTTTGTCTCTGAGCCTGTCAGGGTGCGGCCGGTGCCGCCGGGTGGTCGGCGGCCGCTCGGACCGCGTGGCGGTAGCTGAGAGACGGTCCCGTGCGCGCCCGCGTAGGACGTTACTCGGCCCCGGAACCTACCGGCGGGTTACTTGCTCCCTGGTGTCTGGGCTAGGACTTCGGGGCCTACTCAGATGGGTAACGCCGCCCTGCCTGAGCCCGGTCCCGCACGCGTGCGCGTAGGACGGTCTCACGGGTTCCACCGACGTACCTCTGCGCAGCTCAGAGAGCCGGGTGCCAGTCGCACCGAGGGGAGCTGCCAGTGACCGGTCACTGGTGCCGTTCGCGCGGGTGCGCGCGTAAGGGGGTCCAGAAAGTCCAGAAACCCGGTGCGGGCGAGGGCAGCCATCGGCCCTCGCCCGGTCCGGCGTCAGCCCAGCATGCCCGCGAGGAAGGGCAGAGCAGCGGCGGCTACGGCGCTCCCGATGACCTTGCCCGCTCCACCGGCGGCACCGAGCAGGACGGCGAGGGCGCAGCGGTTGAGCAGGCGGCGGGTGCGGCGGTTCTTCAGCAAGCGAATCCCCTTGGGGTGGCCCGGCGGGATGCCGAGGACTGCCCTCTTAGGTGCGGGGCTCTTGGGTCTGTGCATGGTCGACCACTTGGCGCGCGCTCAGGGACGACTGAGGCCCGCACGGCGTGGTGCCAGCGGGCCTCTGCGGGCGTAACGGGGGGTCAGGCGGTGGTGGGTGCCTCTGCGCGGTGCTGGGCGGCGTCCTGGCCGTTGTAGACCTTCTGCACGGTGGCCGGGTACCACTTGGCTCCGCCGCGTGCGGTGGGTACGCCCTCGGAGGTGAGGGCGGTGGCGATGGCCGACCAGCCGCGGCCGGCCTCTCGCTCCTGGACGATCCGGGCGACGACTTCGGCGGGCAGCGTGGCAGGACGACCGAGCCTGACCCCGGCAGCGCGCCGGGCGGCCAATGCCTCACGGGTCCGGGACTTGATGAGGTCGCGCTCGAACTCAGCGAATCCGGCGAGTTGCGTGAACATGAGACGCCCGTGCGGGGTGGAGTTGTCGACGGAGCCGTCCGCGGCGGCGAGCTGCCAGCCCTCGGCGTCGGCGCGGTCCCGTAGGGCGAGCAGATCGGATGCCTTGCGCCCCACCCGGTCGGACCGGCGGAACAGCAGCCACGTTGCCGGGCCAGTGCGCAGGGCCTCCAGCGCGGCGGCGAGCTGCGGGCGCTGCATGGGGGCGACGCTGCCCGAGACGCCCTCGTCTACGAACCACTCACCGATCGTCAGGCCGCGCATGGCAGCGGTGTGCTCGATCTCGGCGCGCTGCGCGTCCAGGCCGGCGCCGGACTGCACCTGCTCCCCGGTCGACACCCGGAGGTAGCCAACGGCGAGGTTGGCCTCACGAGTAGGACGGCGGCGGGTGGTCTTCCGAGTGGTGCCCTTGGTCTCCATGACTCAGGATCTTATACCAATCGACCGTTTAGTTTAAGGAGTTCAGGACGACACAGAGCGACGGTGTCCTAGGGGACCGTCAGAAACCGCACCAAATAGGGCAGTAGCCCTTGCGGCTGCTCCCGTGAGGCGGTCCGGCGCGCGAAAGTGCTAGAGGTGCGCGACAGCCCGGCCGACAATCCGGGCGGCGCCTGGTGGGCAGTCAGGCTGCCTTCCGGCCGGGGTAGTCGCGGCCGGCGTCGGTGACGGCGACCTCGAGCAGCCGGGCCCGCTCCTCCGGGGTGAGGGCGAGCGCGTCGGCCAGCAGCACCGCCACGGTCCGGGAGGGCGCCCGGAGGCATGCCTCGAGCCGGACCAGGTACGAGTGGGAGATGCCGACCACCCCGGCGGCCTCCCGCAGCCGTAGACCGGCCCGGAGCCGGGCGTCCTGGAGCAGCCGGCCGACGTCGGCGGGCATGGTGCGGCGTTCGCGTTCCATGGGGTCCTTTCAGAGGCTCGGGACTTAGAGGGCGAGGAACCCGCCACCGAAGCGGGCAGACCGCCACGCTGCCCGCGCGGACCGACGTTCGGGGTTGTCGGTCGGGTCGACGGCGGCCGCGGGCTCCTCCTGCTCCTGGTCGTCCTCGAGGTCGTCGTCCTCCTGGTCGCCGGGCACCCACTGGCCGCGTGCTCGCAGCTCGTTGAGACGGGCCTGCTCGCGGAGTTCCTCGTCGCGCTTGTAGCTGGGCAAGATCCTCTGCGCGTACAGCTCGGGCGTTGATTGCCCGGCCGCCGGCGGCTTCTGCTCCCCGCTCTCCCGCTCCCGGATTCGCTGCGCGTGGGCAGCCGCGGACGGGGTGACGGGACGGTTGACGTTCGACATGGTGTTCTCCCTCAGTGGTGGGTCAGGGCGTGCGTAGTTCGGCCTCGAGCTGCTCGTTGTGCGCCCTCGCTGCTGCCAGTGCCTCGCCCACTTCGGCGTCCCACTGGCGGCGCTCGGCCGGGGTCATCTCGCGGTGTTGGTCCAAGGGCGGTGCTGGCATGCCGAGTCGCTGCCGGGCCCGGACGACGAGCGTGTAGACCTCGGGCAGTGCCACCGTTCCCATGCCGCAGGCAGGGCCGTGGTGGGCGCACCAGGGCCCGTCGGTGGGCTTGGGGGTGGCGTCCTCCAGCCGGGTGAGGCGTGCGGTCAGTCGTCGGTTCACGACAGGTCTCCCAGGCTGACCCCGGCCACCTCGTACACGACCGAGCCGTGAGGGCTGACGATCGCCAACTGGGCGCCGTCCGGGGTGTCCTGCCCGTAGGCGCGGGTGCCGGTCGCGGACCAGAGAGGGGCGCCGTACCGCTCGGTTTCTCCTGCGAGGTCGGGGCCGGTACCCATCTGGTTTTCGAGGCGTGCCAGGCGCATCCCGAGATGACGGTTCACGCGACGGTCCTTCCGTCAGAGTCGGGCGTGAGGGCGGCCTCGAGCCGCGCCAGCCGGTCGTTCAGCTCGGCGTGCTCGGCGAGGCCGGGAAGGGCGCTGATGATGGTGGCTGCCGCGCGGATGCGGATGCTCGGGTTGGTCTCGCTGAGGGCGGCGTGGAGTGCGGCCACGGCGTCCCTCGCTGCGGCACCGAGGGCGGCGACGGCTTCGGCGAGGATGGTCCGCCGGGCGTCCTGCACCTGTGCCTCGAATGCGGGGTCTTCGCGCCACCTGCGGACTGTGCGACCCGAGACGCCGACCGTCTCGCCGGCCTTGTCGGAGGTGGTCCCGGTGGCGAGCAGCAGGGCGACGCGGGATCTCGCGTCCAGGTCAATCGTGGTCATCTGTGGCCACTCCTCCGCCCTTCGATTCAAAGGTGAATCGATGATCTCACCTTACTTTCAAATGGTGCCCCTGGGCTACTGCATCCCGTAGGTACGGAGTGCAGTAGGCACTGCGTCACGGAAGCACTGCGGTACTGCACTGAGGTACTGCACTACTGCATGCAGTACGGGCGCGTTGCCGCAGGTCAGGGCCATATCAGATACGGATTCACGGCATGCAGTGGGTCCGTGCTTACTGCACTACTGCACGCAGGTACCGTCCGGCGCATGCTGCGAATCGCGCTCGTCAATTTGAAGCCTGGGACGGCGAAAACAACGTCAGCCGTGTGGCTGGCCTACGCCTTCCACCGCCGTGGCTACTCCGTCGCCCTCGCCGACGCCGACCCAGGGGCCTCTGCGATGGAGTGGTCTGACCAGGCCGGGGGCTTCCCCTTCAAGCTGGCCGGCCTGCCGGTGAAGGACTTCCACCGCCGGGCTGATGACCTGGCCGCCGATGTGGTGATCGCCGACGTGCCGCAGGTGGAGGACCATGCGCCGATCGCCCGGTCGGCGATGCGGTGGGCGAACGTGCTGCTCCTGCCGGTGGCGCCCACGCCGATTGAGCTGGACCGCATGGCCCCCATGGCGGACCTGCTGGAGGACTTGGAGGACGTGCGGCGGCCCGACGCTCAGACCTGCGTCCTGCTGACCCGTGTGGTGTCGGGTGCGGCGTCAGGACCGGCGGCTCGCCGCTCGCTGACCAGGCAGGGCTACGACGTGCTGTCGACGGCTATCCCGCGCTTGGAGGTATTCGCACAGTCGTTCGGTGCGGAGCCTGAGCAGAACACGGCGTATGACCAGCTGGCGACCGAGCTGCTGGAGAGGACGGGTAAGTGATGGCGCGGGAGACGGCGGCGGATCGTGCGGCGCGGATGGACCGGGCCCTCGAGGGACGGAACCGGGGCGAGGGTGCGGCGCCGGTGAGGCGGGCGTCGGTGGTTCGGACGAAGCCGGTGCGGGTGACGGTGGACATGCAGCCGGCCTTGCATCGCAGGCTCAAGAGCTGGTCGGGGTGGGCTGCCGGTCAGTTGGACGTGGCGGACGTTCCGGCGGCTGAGGTGGTGCGCATCCTGGTGGAGCTGCTGACCAGCAATCCGGACGATGTGGAGATGGCCCGGCCGGTGGTGCGGGCGGTCATGGAGGAGCTGCGGGCCCGGCAGCAGTAGGCACAGACAGCAGCGCCCCCGCCGTGGCAGTCGGCGGGGGCGCTCGGTTGTCCGGGGGTGGTCAGTGGAGGCTGTCCACGATGCTGGGCAGCGACGGGGCGGCCTGCTCGGCGTCGCCGCGCCACGGGAACGGGCGCAGGTCGGCGGCCGCCTTGAAGGTGCGGATGGCGGAGCCCTCGGGTGCGTCGGGCAAGGGGTAGACGCGGCCGCCCTCGAGGGAGGCGAGTAGCCGTGCGCCGTGGTGCTCGCAGCCGTTGGCGCCGGCGTTGTGGGCGTCCAGCACGGTGACGACGGGCGGGCCGTCGCACGGGGTCGGGTCCTCCGGGTGGGCGGCGGGGCATCGGGCGTCGGTCATGGTGTCGATCCTCTCGGGTCAGGGGGTCAGTCGTCTTCGCATTGGCAGGAGCAGCCGGGGCCGGCGCATTGGCCGCAGTCCTGGCAGGTTGAGCACGGTCGGCAGTGGCCGCAGCCGCGGTTGTCGACGGGCCAGCAGCGGCACCCGGTGGGCTGCCATGGCTCCTCGCTGCCGAACAGTCCGAGCTGCCCGGACACGTTGGCCGCGGGTGCGCGCTTCGGTGCGCGGGGCTTGATGCGACGGGCCATCACTTCCCACCCCCCGTGCGGCCGCAGACGGCGCATGGCACTTTGACGGTCTGCGTCTTGCCGGTGGTGGAGTGGACGCGGGTCTTGATGGTGAGCATGCCGCGCTTGCAGCCCTTCACCCGGCAGCGTCGCTGCTTCGGCCGGACGCTCTTGGCTGGGCCCGCTCCTCCGGTCTGTAGCTGCCAGGCCGCACCCAGCGCGGCCGCTTTCGCCCCGCCCACGGCCGACCGTGCGCGGTCCCGGACCGCCCCGGACAGAGCGTCAGTCCGCACTTTCACGAGGGCTTTGGCCTCCCGCTTCTGCGCCCTGCCCCATGCCTTCGCGGTCTTGGTGGTCTCCCGCTTCAGCAGCTCGGCCAGCGTCACCATGTCGTCCATCACCAGCTCGGGGACCAGCTCGCCGGTCATCACGATGCCGCGCCACTGAGCGGTGAACAGGTCGCGGTCCTCGGCGCGGGCCCGGCCGGTGCGGGCGGCGAGCGCGGCGTCCACCAGGCCGTTGGTCACGGTGGGGGAGTCCTCGCCCCGGCCGCAGGAGAGGCAGGAGATCCAGGCGGGAGCCGTCTCCAGCACCAGGTGCCGGTGGACCTCGAGAGAGAACGTGTTGCCGCAGCCGCCGCAGGCGAGAGGCTGGCCGTTGACCTCGGTGACGCCCATGAGTTTCAGGTCCGGTGTGGTGTCCATCGGTCAGCCCTTCATCTCGCCGCGGCTACGGGCCACCAGGCCGCGCGCGGTGGCGGTGACGGTGCGCTGGTCGACCGGTCCGGCGTAGTGCTGGTGGACGATCGGCGGCGCGGCTTCCACCACCTGCCGGGCGCGGCCGGCGAGACGGCACAGCGCGAGGATCGGCAGGGCGATCGTGGCGGGCGCGGCCGCGGCAATGGCGAGGGTGGTCGGGTCGACCTGCCCGAGCGTGTAGACGAACAGGGAGGCCACGCCTCCGATCGGCACCGAGGCGACGCCGGCGGCCAGCATCAGCGCACTGGCGTCGGTGGCGCGCTGGGACATGGCCGGGCGGCCGGGCTGGGGGACGGGCGGGGTGGTTCCGACCGTGGACTGCGCCGGGAGGGTGTCGTCGCGGTAGGAGGTCGGCACGGCGGGGGCGAGGGCGTCCTCCACGTCGGCGAGGAAGGCGCGGGCCTGGTCGTTGGCGGTCTGGCGAGCGTCCATGATTCGCAGTCCTTATGTTCCGGTTTGGGAGGGTGGGGAGACCTGGACACTGCCCGGACGGGTCGGGCATCGATGCAGGTCAGGGGGTGGACGGCACCCGGACGGGGAGCGAGGAGACCTGGACGGTGCGGGTCCGGGTCTGGGGTTCCGGGTCCGGGTCGGCGGCCGCCCCGTCCGGGGTCAGACCTGGGCAAACGGGGCAGCCGTCCGGGGTGTGTCCGGGTGTCAGGGGCGCTCGAGGTACCGGCGGCCGGTGTCCAGGACCAGGGCGCGGGGGTAGCCGGCCACCCGGCTGCCCTCCCACTCCCGCTTGCGCTTGTCGGCGTCGGAGCGGACGACCAGGGCGGCCAGCCGCTCCGGGGTGACGTCGAGCCCGGCGGCCCTCACGGCGTCGAGCAGGACGGAGCCGGGCAGCCAGTCGACGGCCTCGCCGTGCCGGTCGAACGCGTCGAGCAGGGCGGCGAGGATCTGGCCATCCACCCCACGGCCGCGCAGCTGGTCGGCGAGCGTCGGCCCCGAGCCGGGCAGCGTGCCGAGGTCGGCCCGCAGCTTGTAGGCCCGCTCGAGGATGACGGCCACCTCGTCGTCGTCGTAGTAGTAGCTGCGGGTGAGGTCCGGCTCGGCGCCCTCGCCGTCCATGTAGATGCCGACGCCGCGCTGGGACTTGAGGATCTCCTGCGCGTTGTGCCCTGCCGAGGCGTAGCCCCTGCCGAGGATGGTGTCGGAGGCTTCCGGGGTCAGACAGCGCATGGCCCAGCGGATGGACAGGATGTCGCGGATGCCAGTGGGAACGGAGTCCGCGTCGGGCTTCTGCGTGGCGGCGAGGGTGACGATGCCCAGGGCGCGGCCCTGCTGGACGATCAGCCTCAGCAGCCGCTCCATCTCCTCACGGGTCTTCCGGTCGGCAGCGGCCCCGTAGCTGGACCACTCGTCCACCAGGAGGACGGCCTGGCAGACCCGCGGGTCCCTCGCCGCCATGTCGGCGGTCAGCTTCCGGGAACCGTGTTCCTTGGCCAGGGCCCGCCGCTCGGGGACCTCGGCCGTCCAGATGTGCTCGAGGATCTCGAGCAGCCTCTCCGGGTCGCCGTCGGTGTCGTACATGGTGGCGATCGGCTCGAACGGGGTGATGTCCGCGCCGGCCTTCCCGTCCGCGAGGTACATGCGGACGGTCGGGTCCAAGGCGGCGGCCAGCAGCAGGTCGTTGGCTCCCGCAGACTTGCCCGAGCCGGGCTCACCACCGAACAGGCCGGACCGTTCGACCCACGACGTCCACACGCTCTCGCCGCGCAGGTTCACGCCCATCGGGATCGGCTGCCACATGTCGACCCGCTCCATTGCCAGCAGCGGCCCTTGGACGGGCCCGCCGGTGAAGGGCAGTCGGAGAGACACCCGCAGATGGATGCGCCCCTCCCGGTCCCCGCGCGCCTGGTGCAGCTGCTGCACGGCGACCCCGAGCGCTCCGGCGATCGACTCCTTGGCGTTCAGGGCCTTCCGGGTCGGCATACCGGACGGCAGGTCGAACACGGCTTGCCACGCCTGCCCGTCGGCGCTGGGCATGCACGGCGTAACCATCGTGAGCACCTGGTCGGCCGTGATGACCTTCGCGTCCTGGTAGGCCCGGTTCAACATCGGCTCGTCCATGCGGTCGCCGTCGCCGACGCTGCGCCGCTCGAGGTCCCACGACTCTTCGGTGAGCGGCTTCCGGCCGATCCATGCGGCCACGGACAGGGTGGCGAGGATGCCGCCGGCCAGACCGATGCCGCCGAACTCGAGCGCGGCCGCGGTGTCGGCGAGCAGGGGCGTGCCGTAGGCGAGGCTGCCGCGCAGCAGGCGGCCGCGGCGTACCTCGCGCTTGGCCTGCTTGTGGGCCTGGACGGCGGACATGGCGGCGGTCTGTGCCCGGTCGGCGGCGACGCGGGCGGCCTCCCGCTGCTTCGGCATGACGGTGTACCGGGCGCGGCGGGCAGCTTCGCGGGCCTCTCGGGTGGCGGTGTGCGCCTGGTGCGCGGCGGCCTGGACGTGGACGCCGTGGAAGCCCACTACCCACTCGTGGGTACGGCGGGTGCCGCGGCGGATCTGTGCGGTGTGGCCGCGGTCGGTGCGCTGCCGTGCGGCCCAGCGTCGGGCGGCGCGGCGGGCGCGGCGGGCGGCACGGCTGCCGGCGGCCTTCCGGCCCTCGGGGGTGCGGGTCCATGCGGGGATGAACGGGAGGTCCCCGGTGGGGTCCAGGGGCAGCTCGGTGTCT
>NZ_WWKH01000913.1:0-11935 GCF_009865595.1 Streptomyces sp. SID1328
GGCCGCCGACGCCCTGCGCGCGGCGGGCACCGCCCGGGCCACCACCTCCATGGAGATGGCCACCGGCGGCACGCGGGTCACCATCCGGGGCCGGGGCGTCTACGACTTCCGCCGCCGTCTCGGCGAACTGACCGTGGTCCTCCCGGCGGACCCCACCGGCACCCCGGAGCACCGGCCCATCACCGAACTCCTCGCCCCCGGTGCCCTGTTCATGAAGAACCGGGGCGCGGGCGTGCCCGCCGACAAGTGGGTGCGGATGGAGGCGGCCACGGCCTCCGACGGCAACCTGGTCACCGGTGGCGCGACCGACCCGTACGCCGCCGCCGAGGTGCTGCGCGGGACCCGTACCGCAGCGTACGTGGGCCGCACCAGCGTGGGCGGCACCGCCGTACGGCACTACCGGGGCACCGCCGATCTGGCGGGCGCGGCCCGCGCGGCGTCGGCGGACAACCGGGCGTCGCTCGCGGCGGCGGCGAAAGGCTTCGCCACGGCCGAGGTTCCGTTCGACGCGTATCTGGACGACAAGGGCCGCATCCGCAAGCTCCGTCAGCGCTTCAGCTTCGTCAACGGAGCGCAGGCGGCGGCCGTGGCGGTGGCCTCCACCACCCTGCTGCACGCCTTCGGCACCGCCGTCGACGTGACGCTCCCGCGCGAGGCGGACATCTACGCGGGCCGCCTCGCGGAGGGCCAGGGGGCCCCGGCGGACTAGCCCGTCCGTGCCATGCGCGGCGCGTGGCGCGATCCCTACTCTAGGAAGCCGGTACCGGCAGGCAGGACCAAGAGGAAGAGGTGACGCGCGTGGCTCCGGTCGGCGGTACGGCGGTGCAGGACCACGTGGCCCTCGCCGAGATAGAGCTGTGCGGCGAGCTGATCATCGCCGCCTCGGCCGCCGAGGACCGGCTGAGCCTGGCGAGCATAGACGAGGTGCTCCGGGTCACCGAGGAGCGCGGAGCCGCCGCCTAGGCCCTGTCTGACAATTCCCGTCTGCCGCGAATGGTCAGACAGGACCTAGCTCAGGTGCGGAGCAGGCGGCCGATGGCCTTCGTCGCCTCGTCCACCTTCGCGTCGATCTCCCCGCCGCCCTTGAGGGCCGCGTCCGCGACGCAGTGCCGCAGGTGCTCCTCCAGCAGCTGGAGCGCGAAGGACTGCAGCGCCTTGGTGGAGGCGGAGACCTGGGTGAGCACGTCGATGCAGTACGTGTCCTCCTCCACCATCCGCTGGAGCCCCCGGATCTGGCCCTCGATCCGGCGCAGCCGCTTGAGGTGCTCGTCCTTCTGGTGGTGGTAACCGTGCGTGGCGCCGGCCTCGGTCGTCGTCATCGCGGGCCTCCATCTCGGGACGGGCGGGGACGCATACCCCTGGTGGGTATATCGTAACGAATTCCGCGGGGTAGTGGACCGGTCGAAGGTCCCCCGTGCCGAGCACGGTGCCCGATGGGCGACACTGGGGGATGGCCCGATAGCCGTGGCCGGATGATGCGCCTAGCATCAGCCTGACCGAAACCAAAGCATCCCGAGGACCACACGTGCGCTTTCGTCTGACCCCCAGGGAGACGAGCTTCTACGACATGTTCGCCGCGTCCGCGGACAACATCGTCACCGGCTCGAAACTCCTGATGGAACTGCTCGGGGCGGACTCCTCCGCCCGAGCCGAGATCGCAGAGCGTATGCGGGCCGCGGAACACGCCGGTGACGACGCCACGCACGCGATCTTCCACCAGCTCAACTCCTCCTTCATCACGCCGTTCGACCGCGAGGACATCTACAACCTCGCCTCCTCGCTCGACGACATCATGGACTTCATGGAGGAGGCCGTCGACCTGGTCGTCCTCTACAACATCGAGGAGCTGCCGAAGGGCGTCGAGCAGCAGATCGAGGTGCTCGCGCGGGCCGCGGTGCTGACGGCGGAGGCCATGCCGAACCTGCGCACCATGTCGAACCTCACCGAGTACTGGATCGAGGTCAACCGGCTGGAGAACCAGGCGGACCAGATCCACCGCAAGCTGCTCGCCCAGCTCTTCAACGGCAAGTACGACGCGATCGAGGTGCTGAAGCTCAAGCAGGTCGTGGACGTGCTGGAAGAGGCGGCGGACGCGTTCGAGCACGTGGCGAACACGGTGGAGACCATCGCCGTCAAGGAGTCCTGAGGCGTCGATGGACACCTTCGCTCTGATCGTGACCGTCGCGGTCGCGCTCGGCTTCACGTACACCAACGGCTTCCACGACTCCGCGAACGCGATCGCCACCTCGGTGTCGACGCGCGCGCTGACCCCGCGCGCCGCGCTGGCGATGGCGGCCGTGATGAACCTCGCAGGTGCCTTCCTCGGCTCCGGCGTCGCCAAGACCGTCTCCGAGGGCCTGATCGAGACCCCGCACGGCTCCAGGGGGATGGCCATCCTCTTCGCCGCGCTGATCGGCGCGATCGTCTGGAACCTCGCCACCTGGTACTTCGGCCTGCCCTCGTCCTCCTCCCACGCGCTGTTCGGCGGCATGGTGGGCGCGGCGATGGCGGGCGGCATCGACGTGCTGTGGGGCGGGGTGGTCGAGAAGATCGTCATCCCGATGTTCCTCTCCCCGGTGGTCGGTCTGATCGGCGGCTATCTGGTGATGACGGCCATCCTGTGGCTGTTCCGCAAGTCCAACCCGCACAAGGCCAAGCGCGGTTTCCGCATAGCCCAGACGGTGTCGGCGGCGGGCATGGCGCTCGGCCACGGTCTCCAGGACGCGCAGAAGACCATGGGTGTCGTGGTGCTCGCCCTGGTGATCTCCGGCAACGAGACCTTCGGCGACCCGATCCCGGTCTGGGTCAAGATCTCCTGTGCGCTGATGCTCTCGCTGGGCACCTACGCGGGCGGCTGGCGCATCATGCGCACCCTCGGCCGCAAGATCATCGAGCTGGACCCGCCGCAGGGCTTCGCCGCCGAGGCGACCGGTGCCTCGATCATGTTCACCACGGCGTTCCTGTTCAAGGCGCCGATCTCCACGACCCATGTCATCACCTCGGCGATCATGGGTGTGGGCGCGACCAAGCGGGTCAACGCGGTCCGCTGGGGCGTCGCCAAGAACATCGTGCTCGGCTGGTTCATCACCATGCCGGCCGCCGCGCTGGTCGCGGCGGGCGCCTTCGAGCTGGTCAACCTGGCCGTGCTGTAGAACCCCGCGCAGGGAGAAAGGGCCCGCCCCCGGAGCACCGGGAGCGGGCCCTTCCCACATCCCCGCGGTGGCACCGCCATGCAGCACCGCGAGGGGCTCGGCGGCTCAGCCGAAGCGGCCGGAGATGTAGTCCTCCGTGGCCTGGACCGACGGGTTGGAGAAGATCCGCTCGGTGTCGTCGATCTCCACCAGCCGGCCCGGCTGCCCCACCCCGGCGAGGTTGAAGAAGGCCGTACGGTCCGAGACGCGCGCCGCCTGCTGCATGTTGTGCGTCACGATGACGATCGTGAACCGCTCCTTCAGCTCGCCGATCAGGTCCTCGATCGCGAGCGTGGAGATCGGGTCGAGCGCGGAGCACGGCTCGTCCATCAGCAGCACCCGCGGCTCGACGGCGATGGCCCGCGCGATGCACAGCCGCTGCTGCTGGCCGCCGGAGAGGCCGGAGCCGGGCTTGTTCAGCCGGTCCTTGACCTCGTTCCACAGGTTGGCGCCGCGCAGGGACTTCTCCACCACGTCGTCCAGCTCGCTCTTGCGGTGGCCGCCGTTCAGGCGCAGGCCCGCCGCCACGTTCTCGAATATCGACATGGTGGGGAACGGGTTCGGGCGCTGGAACACCATGCCGACCTCGCGCCGCACCGACACCGGGTCGACCCCGCTGCCGTACAGGTCCTCGTCGTCCAGCAGCACCTTGCCCTCGACGCGACCGCCGGGGGTCACCTCGTGCATGCGGTTCAGGGTGCGCAGGAACGTCGACTTGCCGCAGCCGGAGGGGCCGATGAACGCCGTCACCGAACGCGGTTCCACGGTCATCGAGATGTCCTCGATCGCCTTGTGGGCACCGTAGAAGGCGGTGAGTCCGCTCACATCGATTCGCTTGGCCATTGCTTCACTTCCAAAGTCTGAGGGTCACTGCTGGGGCCCCACGCGGCGGTAGCCGCATATTGATACTTAGCGACCGGTCTTGGGGGCCTTCCAGCGGGCGATGCCGCGGGCCACCAGGTTGAGGATCATCACGAACGCGATCAGCGTCAGCGAAGCGGCCCAGGCACGGTCGTAGGCCGCGCCCGCGCCCGCGCTCTGCGCGTACTGCTGGTAGATGTACAGCGGCAGCGACGCCTGGGCGCCCTCGAAGGGGTTGGCGTTGATGAAGGGGTTGCCGAACACCAGTAGCAGCACCGGGGCGGTCTCGCCCGCGATCCGGGCGACGGCCAGCATGACGCCGGTCGTGATACCGCCGAGCGAGGTCGGCAGGACCACCTTGAGGATGGTCCGCCACTTCGGGATGCCGAGCGCCAGGGACGCCTCGCGCAGTTCGTTCGGGACCAGCTTCAGCATCTCCTCGGTGGAGCGCACCACCACCGGCATCATCAGGATCGCCAGGGCCAGCGAACCGGCGAACCCGAAGGGCTGGAGGTCGAGGATCAGCATGAGGCTGAGGATGAACAGGCCCGCGACGATGGACGGGATGCCCGTCATCACGTCGACGAAGAAGGTCACCGCCAGGGCGAGCCGGCCCCGGCCGTACTCCACCAGGTAGATCGCGGTGAGCACACCGATGGGTGCGCCGATCGCGGTGGCGAGGCCCACCTGCTCCAGGCTGCCGAGGATGGCGTGGTAGATGCCGCCGCCGGGCTCGGAGTCGGCGACCAGGCCCATGGAGTGGCTGAGGAAGTAGCCGTCGAGGACCTTCACACCGCGCGAGACGGTCGTCCAGACCAGCGAGACCAGCGGGACCACGGCCAGCAGGAACGCCACCCAGACCAGCGCGGTGGCGACCCGGTCCTTGGCCTGCCGGCGGCCCTCCGCACGCGCGGCGACCGCGTAGGTGCCGAGAACGAACAGCAGCGCGGCGATCAGGCCCCACTGGGCGTGGCTGGTGAGGCCGGCCACCAGACCGATGCCCACGGCGAGGGCGACCGACCCGGCCGCGACGGCCCACAGGGACCACTTCGGCAGTCCGGCACCGCGCCGCACACCGGCGCCGTCACGGGGAGTAAGTGCGGTGCTCATGCGTTGGCCCCCGAGTACTCCTTGCGGCGGGCGATGATCGCCCGGGCCGCGCCGTTGACCAGCAGGGTGATGACGAACAGGACCAGACCGGAGGCGATCAGCGCGTCCCGGCCCTGCACGGACGCCTCACCGAACTTGGAGGCGATGTTCTGGGCGAAGGTGCCGCCGCCGGGGTCGAGGAGGCTGGCCTGGATGTCGTAGCTCGGGGAGAGCACGGTGGCCACGGCCATCGTCTCGCCGAGCGCGCGGCCGAGGCCGAGCATCGCGGCCGAGATCACACCGGAGCGCCCGAAGGGCAGCACCGCCATGCGGACCACCTCCCAGCGGGTGGCGCCGAGGGCCAGCGCGGCCTCCTCGTGCATCCGGGGCACCTGGCGGAAGACCTCGCGGCTCACGTTGGTGATGATCGGCAGGATCATGATCGCCAGCAGGATGCCGACGGTGAGCATCGCGCGCGGGGCGCCGCCGTTCCAGGCGAAGATCCCGGTCCAGCCGAGGAACTGATCCAGCCAGCCGTACAGGCCCTGCATGTGCGGGACGAGGATCAGGGCGCCCCACAGGCCGTAGACGATCGAGGGCACGGCGGCGAGCAGGTCGATCACGTAGGCGATCGGGCCGCTCAGCCGGCGCGGGGCGTAGTGCGTGAGGAACAGCGCGATGGCCACCGCGATGGGCAGGGCCAGTGCCATGGCCACGACCGAGGAGACGACCGTGCCGAAGGCCAGCACCGCGATGCCGAAGACCGGCGGGTCGGTGTTGGTGTTCCACTCGAAGGTGGTCAGGAAGTTGCCGTCGTCGGCGCTGATCGCCAGGCACGCCCGGTAGGTGAGGAAGACCGCGATCGCGGCCATGACCACCAGCAGCAGGATGCCCGAGCCGCGCGAGAGGGCAAGGAAGATCCGGTCGCCGGGGCGGGTCACGCCCCGTGCGGTCCGCCGCTCGTCGGCGCCGGGCCGGGGGGCGGAGGGGGGTACGTCGGTTGTCGTCGATATGTCCATCGGGTTCTCCGGTCTGCTGAGCCGCGCGGGGCGGCTCGGGCGGCGGTGCACCGGACGGTGCGCCCGGCCCCGCTGGGCGGGACCGGTGCGCACACTCGGGATCGGGTCAGCTCAAGGAGGCGACGGTGGTGCGGACCTTGGCGATGATCTCTTCGGGGATGGGCGCGTAGTCGTTCTGGGACAGCACCTTCTGGCCGTCCTCACTGGCGAGGTAGGTCAGGAACGCCTTGGTCGCGGCCAGCGTCTCGGGCTTGTTGCCCTTGTCGCAGACGATCTCGTACGTGACCAGGGTGATCGGGTAGGCGCCCTCGGCCTTGGTGTTGTAGTCCAGCTTCAGCGCGAGGTCCTGGCCCGTGCCGACGACCTTGGCGGCCGCGATGTCGGCGGTGGCGGAGTCGGTGGAGGGCTTCACCGGGGTCTTGGCACCGGTGGCGATGGCCACGGTGGTCATGTCCTTGGCGTAGGACAGCTCGAAGTAGCCGATCGCGCCCTGGTTCTGCTTGACGCCCTGGGCCACACCGGACGAGCCGGAGGCCGCCTGGCCGCCCTTGGCCTGCCAGGCCTTGCCGCCCTCGTACTTCCAGTTGTCCGGGGTGGTGGCGATCAGGTACTTGGTGAAGTTGTCCGTGGTGCCGGAGTCCTCGGAGCGGTGGAACGGCTGGATCTTCAGGTCGGGCAGCTTCGCCGAGGGGTTCAGCTTCTTGATCGCCGGGTCGTTCCACTTCTGGATCTTGCTGTCGAAGATCTTGGCGAGCGTCGGGGCGTCCAGCACCAGGTTGTCCACGCCGGGCACGTTGTAGCCGAGCGCGATCGGGCCGCCGACCATCGGGAGGTCGATGCCCTGGCCGCCCTTGCAGACCTTCTTGGAGGCGACGACCTCTTCCGGCTTCAGCGCGGAGTCGGAGCCGGCGAAGGCGATCTGGCCCTGGTTGAACGAGGTGACACCGGCACCGGAGCCGGCGCCCTTGTAGTTGATCTGCACGCCGCACGCCTGGGAGAAGTTCTTCACCCACGCGTCGATCGCGTTCTTCTGGGCCGAGGACCCGTCGGCCAGGAGCTGGCCCTTGGCGCCGTCGCACTTGATCGAACCGGCGGCGGCCGACGACGACGAGCCGTTGCCCGTCTTCGTGCCCGTGTCGTCGGAACCGCACGCCGTCAGGGCCAGGGCACCGGAGACGGCGACCGCACCGAGCGAGAGGGCGCGCAGCCGGTTCTTGCGCTGAAGCTTCACGTTCGGAAGTTCCTTCCAGGAGCCGCCGCTAGGGGCGGCGTGCGACGTTGGGTGGTACGCGAGTGCATCCTGTCCGCACTCCGTACCGGCTACGGCCGAAATTAGGCAGAACAGGTGAAGGCGCCGATGGCCCGAAGTGAACGAGGGGTGAACCCCTGCCGTCGGCCTGGTGAGGTGACGGAACGCTTACGGCCAGGACACGCGAAGGTCCCGACGGCCGCCCGCGTCTGACGCGTTCTCGCCCCTGTCCGGAACCCCGGCCCCCCGGGCACCGTCTGGCTCCCCGAAGGATCACCGCAAGGGCGAGGGGACGGCGAACGACATGGACCGGCGGACGTTTCTCACGGGCGGCGCCACCGCCCTCACCGCACTCACCGCCTGCGCACCCGGAGGCGCCTCCGCCCGGCCGGGGCCTTCCGGTTCGCGGGTGTCCACCACCATGACCACGACGTCCGTGAAGGCCGCCGCCGACTGGACCGCCCTCGCCCGCGACCTCGACGGCACCCTGGTCCGCCCCGGCGACGCCTCCTGGACCCCGGCCCGCCGCCTCTACAACACCCGCTTCGACTCCCTGCGCCCGGCCGCCGTCGCCTACGCGGCCCACGCGGCCGACATCCGCACCCTGCTGGCGTACGCCCGTGCCCACCGGATCAAGGTGGCGATCCGCAACGGCGGCCACTCCTATGCCGGTTACTCCTCCGGCGACGGCCGCCTGATCGTCGACGTGTCCGCCCTGAACCGGGTGAGCGCCTCGGGCGGGCACGCCGTGGTGGGCGCGGGGGCCAAGCTGATCGACGTGTACCGGACGCTGGGCGCCAAGGGCGCGACCATACCGGCCGGTTCCTGCCCGACGGTCGGCATATCCGGGCTGGTGCTCGGCGGCGGCCACGGTGTCGCCTCCCGCGCCTACGGGCTGACCTGCGACAGCCTCACCCAGGCGACCCTGGTCACGGCGGACGGCCGTACCCGCACTGCCAACGCCCATGAGAACGCGGACCTGTTCTGGGCACTGCGCGGGGCGGGCAACGGCAACTTCGGTGTCGTCACCGAGCTGCGCTTCACCACCCACCGCGCCCAGCAGGCCGTCACCGCCTCCCTGCGCTGGCCCTGGGCGAAGGCGGCGGCCGTGCTGAAGGCGTGGCAGGAGTGGGGGCCCGCCCAGCCGGACGAGATCTGGTCCGCCCTGCACCTGGAACGCGCCGGGAGCCGCACCCCGACCGTCTCCCTCTCCTGCTTCTCCATGGGCTCCAGGAACGACCTGGAGAACGCCGTGGACCGCCTCGCCCACCGCGCGGGCGCCGACGCCTCCGCCGTCTCCCTGCGCAACCACGGCTACGAGGAGGCGATGGAGATATACGCCGGCTGCTCCGCCTTCGCCACCGACGCCCAGTGCCATCTGCCGGGCACCACCCCCGGCCGCTCCCCGCGCGGCGCCCTGCACCGCGAGACCTACGCGGCCCGCTCCGACTTCTTCGACCGCTCGCTGTCCCCGGCCGGCGTCGAGACCCTGCTGAAGCGGGTCGGCGCGATGTCCGGCGGCGCGGGCAGCGTGGCGCTCACCGCGCTGGGCGGTGCCGTCAACCGGGTCTCGCCCACCGCGACCGCCTTCGTGCACCGCCGCTCCCGGATGCTGGCCCAGTACCTCGCCTCCTGGGACGCGGGCGCCTCCGGCTCGGCCGCCCGTTCCTGGCTGGACGCCACCCACACCGCGATGCGTCCCCACGCCTCGGGCGCCGCCTACCAGAACTACACCGACGCCGCCCTGACCGACTGGCGCCGCGCCTACTACGGCAGCGCGGGCACCCGGCTCGCCGAGGTGAAGAAGCGGTACGACCCGGACCGGTTCTTCGGGTACGCGCAGGGGCTGTGACACGACAGAAGGCCGCGGCGACCGAGCCGCGGCCTTCCCGTCAGGTCCCGGAAGCCGCCTACGCGGCCAGGTCCTTCTCCCCCGACCCCGCCGGCTCCCGGCCGCCGGAGAACAGCGCGTCCCCGCGCTCACCGCCCACCGGACGGGCGCTCACCAGCCGTCCCGCGCGCGGCGAGCGGGCGATGGCCCGCACCAGCGGGGTGAGCAGCGCCGTCGCGGGCGGGGAGAGCAGCAGGGCGACCGCCGTACCGAGGGCGAAGCCGCCGATCACGTCGGTCGGGTAGTGCACGCCCATGAAGACCCGGCAGAAGCCCTCCAGCAGGGCGAGCGCGATACCGGCGATGCCGAAGCGGCGGTGGGCGACGAAGAGGCCGACCCCGATCGCCATGGTGATCGTCGCGTGGTCGCTGACGAAGGAGTAGTCGCTCTTGCCCGCGATCAGGACGTCGAGCCCCTGGTGGTCCATGAAGGGGCGGGGCCGCTCCACGAAGCCCCGGATGGGCACGTTCACCAGCACGGCCACGGCCGCCGCCAGCGGCGCCCAGACCAGCGCGGCAACCGAGGACACCGCGTCCGGGCCGCCCCGGCGCCGGACCGCCAGCCAGCAGCCGAGGACCAGCAGGATCATGGCCACCGGGAGCCCGTACTCGCCGACGAACTCCATGACCCGGTCGAACCAGTGCGGGGCGGCCTTCGCCAGGCCGTTGATGTCGTAGAGCAGCTCGACGTCGGGGTTCGATCCGGATTCGGCGAGTACAGCCATGGTGCTGCGGCCCCTTCGTCGTCTTACCGGACGCACCCAGTGTGCGTCGCGCCAACCCCCCCGTGGGTCGTAGATCCGCTTCCGCTGCACTGGCGCACTGACGTCTGCTCGGCTACGTGAACAGGAACGCACAGCCCCTGGGCATACGTTCCGCCCTCCACCGAATGATCACTCAGACGTTATCGAAGAGAAACCCGTACGCGCAGCTCAGGGGGTGGGTTCACGTTCCGCTACACATGCGTGGGGAGCGCTTTCGCGCCATCCTCGGTGACCCTCGTGGCACCGAAGTAGTCACCGCCGTCGATCGGGTCGAACCGGATCACCGCACCCGTGCGCGGCGCGTCGATCATGTACCCGCCGCCCACGTAGATGCCCACGTGGTGGATGGCCCGCGAGTCGGTCGGATCGTGCGAGAAGAACACCAGGTCCCCGGGGAGCAGTTCGTTCCGCGCGGGATGCGGTCCCGCGTTGTACTGGTCGTTCGCCACGCGCGGCAGCTTGATCCCGACTTTGTCGTACGACGCCTGGGTCAGCCCCGAGCAGTCGAACCGCCCGCTCTGCGCGGCCGTACCGGTGCCGCCCCACAGATACGGGGTGCCGAGCTTGCTCTGCGCGTAGGCGATGGCCCCCGCCGCCTGCCGGGAGGGGTCGACCCGGGCGACGGGCGCGGCGAAGCTTTTCGCCAGCGTCGTGATCGTCTTCACGTAGTTCCGGGTCTCCCGGTACGGCGGCACGCCCCCGTACCGGATGACCGCGTACGCGCCCGCGTTGTAGGCGGCCAGCATGTTGGCCGAGACGTCACCGGGAACGTCCCTGACGTACTTGGCCAGTTCGCAGTCGTAGGAGGCCGCCGACGGGATCGCGTCGTCCGGGTCCCACACGTCCCGGTCCCCGTCGCCGTCCCCGTCCACCCCGTGGGTGGCCCAGGTGCCGGGGATGAACTGCGCTATCCCCTGCGCCTTCGCGGGGCTGCGCGCACCGGGGTTGAACCCGCTCTCCTGGTACAACTGGGCGGCCAGCAGGGCCGGGTTGATGGCAGGACAGAGGTTGCCCCACTTCTGCACGAGCGTCTGGTACGCCGCCGGGACGGCACCCTTGGCCAGCCCGACACCGCCGGCGGCGCCCCCGCCCGCGAGGTTCCCCGCGACGATGTACACCCCGACGACGAGCAGCATCACGAAGCTCAGGCCGAGTCCGATCGCGGCGCCCCCGGCCACCCATACTTTGCGCACGGGTCAACTTTCCCCCATGAAGGGCCGGTTCAAGGCCGCTTTGCCCCCGTGGCCGGCACTCAGGCCAACAATTCGGCCTATCCGCGACCGTTCCGACGCCCTTTCAGCTCCCGGTCGCCGTCCGGTACAGCTCGGCCGCGGCGCGCCCCAGCACCACGCTGTAGGAGACGTCCGCCGTCGACCCGCCCCGCTGGTGCCCGCCGAGGACCCCGACCACCTGCCCGGACCCGTCCAGCCACGGGCTCCCGCTGGTCCCACCGCTGAAGCCGGGGCAGTGCACCCGCTGCTGGGTCAGGCCGCGCGCCACCGGCCGGTCGGTGCACATCACCGGGGTCTCGCGGGCGTCCGGCAGCCCGAAGAGCGTGACGGCACTCGCGCCGGCCACGGTCCCGGTGGCGAACCGGTTGCCGCCGACCACGTCCTCGACCCGCCGGCCGTCCACCTCACCGACGTGCGCGAAGGCCACGTCGCTGTCCTCGTCCTTGTCCGCCGTCCACCCTGCCGGCAGCACCCACTCCCCCACCGGCCACGTCCCGTACGGCGCCCGCCCGTTGCGGTAGCCCGGCGCGAAGAACAGCTTGCCGTCGACATGGGTGATGCAGTGCGCTGCGGTGACCAGCAGATCATGGGCGGGGCTGTGCACCACCGAGGCGGTGCAGAAGTGACCGCGCCCCGGCCG
>NZ_WWKH01000914.1:0-11231 GCF_009865595.1 Streptomyces sp. SID1328
AGGCCCAGGACCAACAGGAGCCAGGAGACCGTGCGGAGGCCGGAGGTGAGGGTGTCGTAGACGGCGGCGGCCACCGGGTGGGGGACGTCGGCGGGGAGGTCGGAGAGGGTGAGGGCGCGGCCTGCCGTGAGGGCCAGGCCGAGGAGGGCGCCGCCCAGGGCGGTGCCCAGGGCGGTGGCGACGATCGCGCGGCGGCGGTGTACGGCCAGGGCGATGCCAGCGGCGGCGAACAGGACGGCTGCCACCGGCAGCCACAGACCGGCGACTTCGAGCATGTGGAATCCCTTGCGGTACCGGGTCAGCTCCCCCGCCGGGAGCACCGGGACCTCGGTGTGGCGCACCGGGATGCGGGCGGCGAGCGGAATGTGGTCCTCGGCGAGCTGGGCCTTGACCTCGGCGGTCACCGGGGCGAGGTCGACGGTGACCGCGCGCGGGGCACCGCCCGCCGGGGCGTCCTCGCGCAGCGCGCGCAGCACCGCGTCGTGGGTGACCCGGTTGCCGGTGTCCCAGGCGAGGCGGAAGGCGCGGGTGTGGGTGAAGGAGCGCACCGCGTCCCGGACGAAGGGTCCGACCGAGCCGCGTACCGGCGTCATGTCCGCGTGCTGGCCGACCTCGCGGAGGATGCCGTCGCCGACCGTGTCCGCGACGACGTCCCGCACGGCCGGGTCGGCGGCGAGCGGGGCCATCGTGGTGACGTACCGGCCCGTGTCGGTGAGCGTGTACGCCGCCCAGGCCGCCGGTGCGCCGAAGGGCACGAGGAGGCAGGCCAGGGCGATCAGCGCGGCCGACAGGGCACTCCTCAGTCGGGGGTGCACGCCTTCCAGGCAAGTCCCGCCGGGCCTTCGGCGCGAGCGGTGGGGGTGCGTTCGGGGGACGGACGCACCCCCACCGGCTCAGCTCACCCGGTGCCCCGCCGCGTCCTCGTGGGTGTAGAAGCGGTAGAAGAACACGACGAACGTCACCGCCGCCACGATCAGCGGAATCCCCACCGACCGCACGAGCGAGGCGCCCGCCTGGTTGTAGAGGAAGCCGAAGGACGCGCCGACGAACACCGCCCACAGCAGCGCGTGCATCTCGCGCCCCAGCCGGGGCGCGATCGTCAGCACGGCGTAGAACACGACTCCGAAGACCAGCGCGGTGAGCAGCCCGAAGAGCAGGTTCCAGCCGGTGACCGGGCCGCCGGAGCGGCGGTTCGCGGCCGCCCAGTAGCCGTAGACCAGCGCCATCAGCACCGGTACCGCGACCCTGGCCATGCGGTGGGTGCGGGCGTCGAAGACGTCGGGGGGCGGGGTGATCGCCTTCGGGGCGTCCTTGTGGCCGCCTCGGATCGGCGTGCCGGGCGCGGGTGCCGCGTGAGCCATGAGAGCGCTCCTTCTCTCGCCGCTTCGGGCCATGAGGTGACGGCCCGGCTTCCAGGGCACACCTGCGGCGACGGCCCGGCAACTCGGCCGGGCGGGTGACGGGGCCCGGATGCGGCCGGAACCGGCCCGTGTTCCCCTGAGGTTTCCGAGGACGGCGGCCCGCCGCGACCTTCGCGCGGCCTCGGGACGGAGATGGGGCTCGTGACCGAGATGGAGTACCGGGACCGGCGCGAGCGGCGGTTTCTCGGCCGGGGCAGCGCCTGGCTGGTACCGCTGGTGCTGCTGGCGGCCATCGTGACGGTGGACCTCCAGACCTCCGAGAAGCTCCGCGTCGTCTCCTGGATCATCCTGGTTCCGAGCATCGCCGCCGCGATCTGCAGGGTCGGCGCCACCATCACGTTCGCCCTGCTGTCGCTGGCCGCGTACCTGGCGGTGGACACCGCTTTCCCCGAGCGCTACCGGGCCGGCACCACCGACTTCGTCCTGCTCGCGCTCGGCGGGGTGCTCGCGGTGGTCGCCTCCGTGGTGCGGGTCCGCCGGGAACGGCATGGCCTGCACATGCGGGACATCGCCGAGACCACCCGCCGCACCGTGCTGCGCCCGCTGCCGCCGGACTGGGGCGGTCTGGAGCACGCGGGGGTGTATCTCGCCGCCGACGTGGACGCTCGGGTGGGCGGCGACTTCTACGACATCCAGCCCAGCCCCCATGGCACCCGGGTGCTCCTCGGTGACGTACAGGGCAAGGGCCTGGGCGCCGTGGAGACGGCCGCCGCGCTGCTCGGCACCTTCCGTGAGGCGGCGTACCACGAGCCGGAGCTGACGACCGTCGCCGAGCGGCTGGAGGTGCGTATGAGCCGCCACCGCGGGCACACCGCCGCGCTCGGCCGCTACGACGACGACCGGTTCGCCACCGCGCTGCTGCTGGGTTTCCCCGACGACGACCGGCACACCGTCGAGGTGATCAACTTCGGGCACGAACCACCGCTCGCCGTCGGCCCGCGCCGGGTGCGCCCGCTGCTGGGCGGGGAGCGGTTGCCGATCGGGTTCGGGGACCTCATGTGCGGGACGCCCTCCGGCGATCCGCAGCCGCCTGCCGGCCGGGAGCGGCTGGACGAGGACGAGACGCTGCTGATGGTGACGGACGGCGTCACCGAGGCCCGCGACGGTGCCGGCGGCTTCTACCCGCTGCTGCCCGAGATCACGCGGGTGGTGGACGACGACGCCGGTGTGACCAAGCCCCGGCGGCTGGTCCGTCTGGTCCGCGAGGGCGTGCTGCGGCACACCCGCGACCGGCTCGGCGACGACACCACCGCCTTCGCCGTACGCAGGCTCCCCGAGCCGCAGTCCGGCCCCTGCCCCGCGTCCACGACCGGGCGACCTTCGTGGTCCTGAGCCGCGCCCGCCCGCGTGCAGCGGTTACGGTGCTGGCTGACCGGCGTAACCGGCCGGCCGAACACAGGGGGAGGCGCCATGCCCGGAACCGTGCTGCTGCTCGCGGCCGCGCCGCTGGGCCGCGGCCGCCTGGTGGACGCGGCGGCCGTGCTGCCCGTACTGGGCGCGGTCGCGCCGTCCGTGCTGGCGGGCACCGACACCGCCCACGTGGTCGAACTCGCCGATCCGCTCGACCCGCAGGGCGTGCTGACCCGGCTGCGCGCGGCCGCCGCCGCGTCCGGCCCGCTGACGGTGTATGTCACCGGGCAGCTGATGCTGGACCGCCGCCAGCGGCTCCCCCACCTCGCGCTGGCCCGCACCACCCCGGCCACCGCCCGCTACACCGCGCTTCCCTGGCACTGGCTCAAGGACGAGCTGCGGCTCCGCCCGGCCGGGACCACCCATCTGCTGCTGGACCTGCACGCGGACGCCGAGACCTGGGCCGAGCTGGCCAAACGCCCGCTGGACTCGGGCCGTACGGCCGTCGTGCACGGCCGGATCGCGCCTCCGCCCGGCCGGCGCCGGATCGCGGAGGCGACGTACATGCGGGCCGTGGCGGCCCTGCTGCGCGGCGGGCACCGGCCGCCGGTCGCGGAGCTGCACCGGCGGGCGCTGGACCGGATCGCGGCCGAGCTGCCGTCCAACCTGGTGCTCACCGCACCCGACGACGAGGGTGACCCGCACGCCGCGCTGAGCGCCGCCGTCCGGGCCGGGCGCCATGCGGACGCCGACCGGCTGGCCGCCCGCCACCAGGAGGCGGCGGTACGGCGGCACGGGCCCGCCTCCGAGGACGCCCTGCACTGGGCGGAGGTCCGCGCCGACCTGGCGATGTTCGCGGGCGACCCGGTGCGCAGCTGCCGCGCCTGGCTCGGCGTGGCCGGTTTCCGCCTCGCCTCCGGCCACGCCCCCGACGCCCCCGCCGTGGAGTCCGCGGTGGACCGCGCCCACCACCAGTGGGGCCGCATCGAGGACGCGGACCGGGTACGCGAACTGGGCCACAAGCTCGCGGAGTTGCGGGCCCGGGTGCCAGGGCGCCGGGAGGGCGCCCTGGACGCCGTGCGGGAGCGGCTGGAGCAACTGCAGGACAGCTGAAATCACTTGGTGAACAGGAAGTACTTCCAGGAGCCGTACGTCGTGGAGTTCACGCTGTCACCGGAGCTGCCGTTGATGTACGACGAGCGCACCCGCAGCCGGTAGCCGACCTCCTGGCCGTGGTCGCCGGTGTACCGCACCTCGGAGACCCCGTTGGTGCCGAGCCCGAAGTACTCCGACCCGGCGTCGTACCAGGTGCCCTGGTAGTGGACCTGGATCTCCAGGCGGTGCGAACGGCCCTTGTAGTAGGGCATCCTGGTGGTGAAGCGCGGGTCGGTGGACTTGTGGAAGTAGGCGTAGGTCTGGCCGTACGCCTTCACCGACTTGTACTGCTTGGCCGTCGTCAGGGACACGCTGACGCGGGTCCAGACGGTGCTGGTGGCGCTCGCCGTGGCGGTGCGCGCGTCACCGGCGAACTTCGCGGTGAGCTTGGTGTCCCGGCGCAGGTCGAGGGTGACGGCGAGGTCGCCGTGGGAGTTGACCTTGCCGGACTTCACCAGCTTGTTCGGCTTGTCGGCGCCGTAGGGGTCGGCCCAGATCTCCACCGTACGGTTCTTGTACGTCTTCCCCAGGTGGGCCGTGAACTTCACGTCCTTGCCGTAGGAGTAGACCTTGCCGTTGTTGTTCAGCGACAGCGACGCCTTGCTGCGGGAGACGGTCGCGCTGTCGCTGCCGGAGGCCGCGGTGTGGGCGGCGTCGCCCGCGTAGGACACCTTGTAGGTGACCTTGCCGCCGGCCGGCGGGGTGTCGGTGAAGGAGTAGCTGCCGTCGGCCTTCGTGCTGACCTGGGGCAGTGACTTGCCCTTGGGGGACTCCAGGTCGGTGCGAGTCACGGTGAGCCGGGTCCCGGCCGGGAGCGCGGCCTTGGAGGTCACCTTGCCCTTGACGGTGAGCGTCTTGGCGCGGGTCGCGGTGGCCGGGGCGTCGGCGGTGACCTTGGTGACGGCCTTGGTGGGGCCCTCCAGTACGCGCAGCCGGTAGGCGCCGTCGTAGTCATGGCTGACCGCGAAGAGACGGGAGGCGTCCGGCGCCCAGGCGAGCCCGGCGTCCGCGAGGATCTGGTCGCTCGCCCCGAAGTCGTACTCGCGGACCGAGGTCCGCTGTCCCGGCTTGAACACGAACACGTCGGGCTCGTACGCGCCGTCGATGCCCGCCGCCACCGAGCCGTCCGGAGCGACGTCCACCGCGTTCGGGTAGGCGTCGGTCGGGTAGGAGCCGTCGTCCGACAGGTCGGCCGTGTGGTAGACCGCCTGGTGGTACGGGTAGCCGCTGGCCACCACGAGCCGCTGCCCGTCGGGCGTGACGGCGAGGTCGTGCAGGTTGCCGCCGTCCACGCTGCGGTGCGCGGTGCGGACCGGGGTGCCGGACGAGACGTCGTACACGCCCAGTTCGGACGGGCTCTGCGACGGGACGCCGACGACCAGGGTGCCGCCCGCGCCGTCGAGCATGGGCGCGGCGAACCAGGGGCTCTGCGGGTCCTGGGCCAGGGCGACGGCGGGCTCGGCCGCGGTGAGGTCGATCGAGCCGATGTTGCCGCCGATGCCGGTGGCGTCGGAGTCGTAGCCGAACCACAGCTTGCCGCCGGCGATCGCCGGGTACTTCGGGTCGATGTCGCCCACCGGGTAGCGGGCGGACTCGGTGGCGGTCGCGGTGTCGAAGGCGACGATCGCGTCCGTGCCGCCGGGGACCGCCGCGTACAGGGTGGCGGAGTCGGCGGAGAGTTCCAGGCCGAGCACGCCGGGCAGGGCGGTGAGCTGCCTGACCACCGTGCCCCGGTAGTCGGTGACGACGATCTTGCCGCCGGACGGGTCGCTGAGGAACACCCGCTGGTGGACGCCGTCGACCACGATCGAACCGGCCGACCTGACCGGCAGCGGCTGCACGGTGTCGGCGTGGGCGGGGGCGGCCGCGAGGGCCGCCGAGCTGAAGAGCACCGCGAGAGCGGTGGCGGTGGAGCGGGTGCGCATAGGCACGCTGATTCGAACCCCCCGGAACGAATGCTGAGTTGGAGCCGTACGGGCGGCACGGCGCGGAGAGTCCCCGGTGCGCCTGTGATGTGGGTGAGCTGTGTGCCTCGTGCGGCGAGTGAGCAAAGAGTAGGTCATGACGCTGACAGCGTCACGCGGTGATCACCAGGTGAAGCCCTCTTGGATCTTCATGCAGGCATCCGTCTTGTCACCGCTCAGTACGGCCGCCGACTTGGGGACCGCGCGCTCGGCGGGTTCGGGGAAGCGGTCGCCGGAGGGCCAGTCGGCGCCGACGACGAGGGTGATGTCCCGGGCGTCGTCCACCGCGCGGACGCGGGCGGCGGGGATGTGGAGCTCCTTGGCCACCGCCAGGGCGTCGCCCCTCAGGGTGGTGCCGGAGTAGAGGACGGAGGTGCCGGGCTCGGTGGCGGGCGTCTTCTCTTCGACGGTGTGGGTGAAGCCGTGGTCGCGGAGGATGCCGGCGACCGTCCCGGCGCGGTCGGGCGCGGGGGACTCCAGGCCCGCGCCGGTGCCGTTCTCGACCCGGACGGTGATCTCGGCGGGGGGCGCGGCCGGGTCGGTGGACTTCGGGCCGGGGTCCTTGGTGCCGCGGCCGTCCAGCGGGACGTCGTCGCGGACCAGGGAGACGAGCTGGTCGGCGTCGTCGGCGGCGGGCACCAGGCGGTTGCGGTCCTGCGACCACGGGGTGGTGGGCAGGGTGGTCATGGTGATCCGCTCGGTGGGCACCTTCTGCAGCTCCATCGAGAGGTCGTACAGCTTCTTCACCGTGCCGAGGCCCTCGTCGACGGTGAGCGCGCTGGTCGCGGCCTCCGCCAGGCGCCGCATCTCGGCGGGGTTGCCCAGGGTGGCGTTGGCGCGGAGCTGGCGGACCATGGAGTTCATGTACATGTGCTGGGCGTGGGTGCGGCCGACGTCGGTGCCGTCCTCGAAGCCGTAGCGGGTGCGGAGCCACTGGAGGGCCTGCTTGCCCTTGACCGGGTGGGTGCCCGCCCGGAGCCTGAGGCCGGAGCCGTGGCCGCTCGCGGTGTGCGAGTAGACGTTCTGCTCCACGCAGACCGGGACGCCGCCGATGGCGTCGGCCATGGCGACCACGCCGGAGAAGTCGACCATCATGAAGTGGTCCACGGGGATGCCGGTGAGCCGCATCCAGGTGGCGACCGTGCAGCCGGGGCCGCCCCGGCCCAGCGACTCGTTGGCCATCGCCAGGCTCAGCTCCGGGTACACCTTCTTGGTGACGGGGTCGGTGCAGCGGGGGATCGGGACCATGGTGTCGCGGGGCAGGCTGATCACCGACATGTCGTTCCGGTCCGCCGAGACGTGCAGCAGCATCTGTACGTCCGCCAGCGGGGGGCGGCCCACATCGCCCTTGGAGCCGCCTAGTTCGAGGTCGTCGGCGGTGTTCCGGCTGTCCGAGCCGATCAGCAGGATGTTCAGCGGGGTACGGCCCGCCGCGTCCGGGGTGGCCGAGGGGTTTGGGCTGTCGCCGAGGTTGAGCGGGGCCTTGGCGAGGTTGCCGTTGAGGTGCCGGTAGTAGAGGTAGCCGGCGGCGGCGGTGCCGAGCAGGAGCAGGGCCAGCGCGAGGGCGGTCCAGCGCAGGACGCGTCCGGCCCGCTTTCCCGGCGGCGGTACGGTCTCGCCGGTGGTGTCCGGTGCCCCGGTGTCCTCCGTGCGCAGGCTGCTACCCGTCATCCCCCGTGCCCTTCCGCCCTGGCCCCCCGACCCCGGCCACCGAAAAGAAACCCCGTTCAGCGGCTAGGCGGTTCGCGCTTCGTGAAGGGCCTGGCCGGATCGTGGCTCACCCTAATGGCGGGGTCCGCTGTCAACTGTTGACGGTGAGATATTCCACTCCCGTACAACCGGTCTCTTGGCGGGGTTTGGGGGGATTCGCCGGGCGGCTTGGGGTGGGTTTTACTCGGGGTTGGGCGAGAAACCCCCTTGCGCGACGGGGCGTTGGGAGTTGTCAGGGCTGGGCGGGCCGGGCCACGGGAACGGCGCCCGCCGCGCGGGCCGGGCAGGCATGGCCGGCGATCACGAGAGTGGCCACGGCCACCACGGCCGCCACGACCCCTCTGGCGAACGGGCCGGCGTCCGCGAGGCGGAGCCGGGTGCGGGCGGGAGCATGGGGGCGTGCGGCGGGGGTGCTACCTGGCACGGCTACCTCGCAACATCAGCGACGGGTCAAGCGGACTTGAGCCGCCGTTTAACCTAGGGCTGCGGGACCTCAACGACAAGGGGACCCAGGGGAGTTGGGGAGGAGCGGGCATGCCGGAGCGGGACGGGCCGGAGGTGGTCGGACGGCGTGTGCAACGGCTGCGCGCCGAACGCGGTATGACCCAGCGACAGTTGGCCGAGCCCGCCTACACCCCCGCCTACGTCTCCACCCTGGAGGCGGGCCGGGTACGCGCCTCCGACGACGCCCTGAGGCACATCGCGGACCGGCTCGGTGTCACCTACGACGAGCTGGCCTCCGGCCGCCCCGCGGGACTCGTCACCGCCCTCCGGCTCCGGCTCACCGAGGCGCAGCGCCTCCTCGCGGACGGCCGCGCCGAGGAGGCCACCGAGCGGTACGCGGCCCTGCGGGCCGAGGCGGAGGAGCACGGCCTCGGCCACGAACAGGCCGCCGCGCTGATGGGACTTGGCGAATGCGCGCTGGAGACCGGTGAACTCCGGTCGGCGCACGGCCACTTCGAGCAGGCGGAGGAACTGCTGTCCGGCGAGACCCTCCCGGTACGGGTACCCGCCCTACGCGGCCGGGCCGTGGCGCACTACCTGGGGGGCGAACTTCGCTACGCGGTCTACCTGCTGGAGTCCGCCCTCGACGAACTCAACCGGGGCGGCCTGCACGACCCGGATGCCCTGCTGCACCTCTACACCGCCGTCATCGGCCCCTACATGGACATGGGCGCCCATGCCCGCGCCGCCCAGGCCGCCGAGTTCGCGCTCGCCCTCGCCCCGCGCGCCGCCGACCCCGCGCTGATCGCCCGGATGCACCGCTCGGTGGCCCGTACGCTGCTCGCCGAGGGCCGGCACGCCGAGGCGGACGCCTCCCTCGCCAAGGCGGCCGGGCTCTACCGCCAGCTCCGGCTGCGCACCGAGCTGGCCAACTGCCACTGGATGCGTGGCTATGTCCACGCTCAGGCGGGCGAGCTGGACCGCGCCGAAAGCGAACTGCGGCAGGCGCTGGAGATGCTGGCCGAGACCCGCGCCGCCCTGTACCGCAGCCAGGCCGCGGTCGAGCTGGCCGACGTCCTGCACCGCCGGGGCAGACCCGCCGAGGCCGCCGCCCTCCTCGACGGCGTCCTCGGCGACTTCTCCTCCGAACGCGGCGCCGTCCACGCGGCCGCCGCCCACCGCCTCCTCGGCATCATCGCCGAGGACGCGGACGAGACGGACTCGGCCGAAGAGCACTACGTACGCGCCCTGAGCCTCCTCGAACGCGCGGGCGCGGCAGGCGACCTGGCCGACCTCTGCCGCCTCCTGGGCGACCTCCTCCGCCGCACGGGACGCACGGAAGCGGCCCTGGACGCGTACCGCACGGGGCTGGGCCACCGGACGACACCGGGCACGACCACACTGGGCCCGGCACCGGCGGGGCCGCCCTTCTAGACCCGCCCTTCCAGACCCGCCGTTCCTGACCCGCTGCTCTAGACCTGCACCCGCCCCTGCCGCCGTACGTCCGCCAGCCTCAGCGCGCCGATCTGTACCGCCGCCTGGGTCGCGTCGTTGGGGACGTCGCCCTGGCCGCCGTTGGTGAGGGCGAAGGCGTCCTCGCCGACTCGGGCGGCGGCCAGTTCGACGGTGAGGTCCTGTTCCTCGGCGTCGGGGTTCTCGGGGTCGGTGGCGGTGAGGGTGAGGCGGAGGCCCTGGCGTTTGTCGCCGACCTCGGGGAGGGGGAGGTCGGAGACCTGGACGTCCTCGGTCCAGCCGGTCTGGGTGGTGGCGGTGAAGCGGGCGCACTTGGCCGGCATCTCGCCCAGCCACTTCAGGTCGGCGTCCACGTCGGAGGGGCGCCGGGCGCCGATCTGGTAGCGGAGCTGGGCCTGAGTGCCGGGGTCGTCCAGGGCGACGGCGGCGCGGGCGGGGGCGCCGAGGACCTGGTCGGAGTAGAGCGCGTCCAGCAGCCGCTGGCACTCGGCCACCTCCGACGTGGCCTTCAGCAGGCCGTCCCGCCAGGTCGCGATGCCACCCGCCGCCGCCCAGGGCGAGCCGAGGTCGGACTCGGTGACCAGCGCCGCCTGCGCCTGCGCGTCGGTGAGCGCGGCATCCCCGGCGGCCGGTGCCCTGGAGGTGGCCGTGGGCTTCTCGACCGTCGGCAGGGAGTACGTCGCGGTCGGCGGATGCTCCAGACCGAGGGTGGCGCAGCCGCTCAGCGCGAGCAGCCCGCCGAGCAGGAGGACACGGGCGCCGCGGGTACGTATGCCTCCGGTCATCGGGTGTGCCTCCTGATCGTTCCGGCCGCTGCCTGCTCCCACGGCACCACCGGCGATCACGGCCCACCAGCGCTCCGGTCCGTTCGGGTGAGGGCGTCGGGACCGGGGGCGGGCGCTCGTCTAGGGTCGAGGCGTCCGTACGCAGCGACGCCCGGCAGGAGGCCGCCGTGCAGCCCGTGGTGCCCGTGATCATCGACTGCGACACCGGCGTCGACGACGCTCTGGCCCTGCTCCTCGCCGTCCGCCACCCCGGCCTCGACCTGCGCGCGGTGACCTGCGTGGCCGGGAATACCGACGTGGACGGCGTGGTCCGCAACACCCTCACTGTGCTGGAGCAGGCCGGCGCCCCCGACATCCCGGTGGCCCGGGGCGCCGAACGCCCGCTGCTGGAGCCCGCCCGCCCGGCCCGCCACGTCCACGGCAGCGACGGCATGGGCGACCTCGGCCTGCCCGCCCCCACCCGCGCCCCGGCCGCCGTGGACGCCGTCACCCTGCTGCGCCGGGAGATCCTCGCCTCCCCGCGCCCGGTGACCCTGATCCCCACCGCGCCGCTGACCAACATCGCCCTGCTGTTGCGCACCCACCCGGAGGTGACGCGCAACATCGAGCGCATCGTCTTCATGGGCGGCGCGGCCGGCGTCGGCAACGCCACCCCGGTCGCGGAGTTCAACGTCTGGCACGACCCCGAGGCGGCCGCGATCCTCCTCGGTGCGGACGTACCGATCACGATGTACGGCCTGGACGTGTTCACCCGCGTCGTGGTCCCCGGCACCGAGGTGCGCCGCCTGCGCGCCTCCGCCGAGCCAGGCGCGAAGCTCGCCGGCGACCTGCTGTCCCACCGCCCCAGCGCCCCCGGCACCACCCCGGACGACGAGGAGGCGGGCGGCCTCGGCGACGCGGGCGCGGTCTGCGCGGTGGCCGACCCGGCC
>NZ_WWKH01000915.1:0-6867 GCF_009865595.1 Streptomyces sp. SID1328
GGGCGCGCGTCGGCGCAGCGCGGGCGGAGCGGGCCGGAGGCAGGAGCGGCGCCCGCGGCGGAGCCGGGAAGCGCGCCCGGCGGAGCGGAGCGCAGCCGGGGCTTGATGAAGTAGAGAAAGTCTTACCGCGCTCTGATCACAGAGCGAACGGCTCGTAGGTCAGGGCTCGGTCTACGACCCTCTCAGCCGTCAGTTGCGGATCGAAGTCCCAGAAGATGTAGTTACTGATGTGTGGGCAGCCGAGGCCGCGTTTCAGTGCTGCGATGAGCTGGTCGGCTTCCGCCTCGTCGGCGTAGTCGGCGTCCATGAGCCGTTGCACCAGCAGGATGCCTTCCTCTCGGCTCATGGTCCGCGGCTTCGTCATGCCGCCTCGCTGCCGGGCTTCTGCCCGTGTTCGAGGTAGACCGGTACAGCTTCGTTCCGGGCCTCTGCGGCGGCGAGGATGCGTCGGGCCAGGCGCGGGATCGTACGCTCGCTGATCTGCGCCGGAGAGACAAACGCGAAGCTTTTCAGCTCCTCCGGCTGCAAGGTGATCGCTCCCAGGTGGTCCTGGGTGAGCTGGCCGCCGTCGAAGAGATACAGCACCTTGTCGCCCTCGGCCTCGTTGGGGGCCCAGTCAACCGCGAGCAGGCGCCCGACAAGCGGGGCGATCCCCAGCTCTTCCTGAACCTCACGGATGGCGGCATGCAACGGGGACTCGCTGGTCTCGACGTACCCGCCGGGGATCTCCCAGTAGTCCTTGTAGGAGGGCTCCACCATGAGGACCCGTCCAGCGGCATCAAAGAAAAGCACACCCGCTGCCATACGCGGGTGCGCCATCTTCGCTTCGTGCGCATTCGGTGCCATGCAGCTGAGGGTACCCAGCTCAGACCACATGCAGCCTGTCGGCCAGGTCCGCCAAGTTCCGGCTCGGCCGGCCCCGCTGTCCTCGCACCCAGGCGAGTACCAGCTCCCGCGCCAGGTAGTGGCTCCGCACCTGCTCCGGTGCCCAGCTCTCTGCTTCCAGGACCTTCGCGAGCACGTCGTCCATCCGGTTGTAGGCCGTGTCCTATGT
Source organism: Streptomyces sp. SID1328 (assembly GCF_009865595.1). Taxonomy (NCBI): domain Bacteria; kingdom Bacillati; phylum Actinomycetota; class Actinomycetes; order Kitasatosporales; family Streptomycetaceae; genus Streptomyces; species Streptomyces sp. SID1328. The sequence goes on from NZ_WWKH01000915.1 coordinate 1,055, forward strand.
GGTCGCGTCACCGACCCAGCACTCGCCAGCACTGTCACCCGAATGGCCCAACACGACGTGCCACCCACATGGGTGAATATCAGGCTGATTGGTGTCCCAACAGAGATAATCTGTGAAAGGCGAACCAAATGCGCATTCGACGAAGCCTCGCCGCCGTCATTACCACGGCAGCCCTCGCCGGAGTGGGCCTCACAGGCGCCGCCACCGCCACCGCCACCGCCAGCAGCGTCAGCAGCGTCACCCCGGGTGAGTGCACGGACGGCGGCGGAACGATCGATCGGTCGACGCCCGTGCTCCCGACATGCAGGGGCGGTAAGTACAACGGGCAGACAGTCGACTAAACCTCACTAGGGCCTGTTGCGATCGGCGCCCCGCAGCCACGCGCTGCGGGGCGTTCCCACGCGCGGGTAGCCGGGAGAGTCGCAGGGACTGTGCCGACCAGTCGGGCACGCTTTTAGTAGCGCCCCACGGCCCAGAGACGGCCCAGTGACCCACACCAGGCCCTCTATCCCCGCCAAACTCCCTGGTAGGGGGCCTGTTGTTGCCCGGCTACTGCCAGTTCTCCGGGCTTGGGCATGGTGGTACCACTGTCTCAGATCGACTGGGGTGGACCGGGCCGCCGTCCGCGACGCCGCCGCAGGCCTCCTCCAACGGCAATGGGCCCCGCCCTGCCGTCGCAGAGCGGGGCCCATCCGGGGCCGGCGGGGTCAGGACCCCACGAACGCCACCAGCAGCAGCCACACCACCGGTGCCGTGGGGAGCAGGGAGTCCAGGCGGTCCATGATTCCTCCGTGGCCGGGGAGGAGGGTGCCCATGTCCTTGATGCCGAGGTCGCGCTTGATCATGGACTCGCCGAGGTCGCCCAGCGTGGCGCTGCACGCGACGGCGAGGCCGAGGACCAGGCCCTGCCACCAGGCGCCGTCGTCGATGAGGAACTGCATGCACAGCGCGCCGGCGACCATGGCGAAGGCCACCGCGCCCAGCAGGCCCTCGCGGGTCTTGCCGGGGCTGATGCGCGGAGCGAGCTTGTGCTTGCCGAAGCGCCAGCCGACCGCGTACGCGCCGGTGTCGCTGACCACGGTGAGGAGCAGGAACGTGAGCACCCGCCAGGCACCGTCGGCGGCGGTGAGCATCATCGCCACGAAGGTCGCGAGGAACGGCACGTAGAACGCGGCGAAGACACCGGCCGTGACGTCCTTGAGGTAGCCCTCCGGCGGCTGGGTCATCCGCCAGACCAGGACGGCCAGCGCGGTGAGCGCCATGGCGACCCAGGCACCCTCGGCGCCGCGCGCGTAACCGGCGACCACCATCGCCGCACCGCCCACAGCGAGCGGAACCAGGGGTGCCTTGATCCCCTTGCGCTCCTGGAGCCGGCTGGTCAGCTCCCACAGACCGACGACCACCGCGACGGCGACCACACCGACGAACACGGCCTTGACGACGAAGAGCGAGGCGATGATGACCACGCCGAGCCCCACGCCGACGCCTATCGCCGCGCTCAGGTCACGGCCCGCGGTCTTCTTCGGCACGGGCACCGGCTGAGGGGCGTCAGGCATCGAGTCGTCGTCCTGGTCTCCGCCATACGCGGGTACGTCGGGCACGCTGGGCATGGGGCGAGTCTGCTGCGCCTCGGGCGCATCGTATGCGGGACCCGCCGTGACAGCCCCCTGGACAGGCCCACCCACGGTGGGCCCCCAGTACCCGGCCTGCCCCGCCTGCGACGGCGCCCCCCAGGAAGAGTCGCTCATCAGACTTCGAGCAACTCCGCTTCCTTGTGCTTGAGCAGCTCGTCCACCTGCGCCACGTACTTGGCGGTCAGGTCGTCGAGCTCCTTCTCGGCGCGGCGGCCCTCGTCCTCGCCGACCTCGCCGTCCTTGATCAGCTTGTCGATGGCGTCCTTGGCCTTGCGGCGCACGGAGCGGATCGAGACCTTCGCGTCCTCGGCCTTGTGCTTGGCGACCTTGATGTAGTCGCGGCGGCGCTCCTCGGTCAGCTCGGGGAACACCACACGGATGATGTTGCCGTCGTTGCTGGGGTTGACGCCCAGGTCGGAGTCACGGATCGCCTGCTCGATGTTGCGCAGCGCGCTCTTGTCGAACGGGGTCACCACGGCCATGCGCGGCTCCGGCACGGAGAACGAGGCGAGCTGGTTGATCGGCGTCGGGGCACCGTAGTAGTCCGCCACGATCTTGTTGAACATCGCCGGGTGCGCACGGCCGGTGCGGATCGCGGCGAAGTCCTCCTTGGCGACCACGACGGCCTTCTCCATCTTCTCCTCGGCTTCGAGGAGGGTCTCTTCGATCACCACTTGCTCCTGCGTGTCTTGAGTAAGGCCCGGCCGCGGCGCCCATCGGGCGGCGGGCCGGCTGCGTCGCGTCTGCTTCCTGCACGGTTCCCGACCGACAGGACATTGTCCATCCCCCGGCCGGTGCGCGTCCCGTCCTTGCCCCGGACGGGTCGCGCCGGTGGGACGGGGTCGCCGGTCAGTCCCGGCTGCCCTCGTCACCCACGAGCGTGCCGATCTTCTCACCCTTGACGGCCCGCGCGATATTGCCCTCGGCCAGCAGCTCGAACACGAGGATCGGCAGGCTGTTGTCACGGCACAGGGTGACGGCCGTGGCGTCGGCGACCTTGAGGTCGCGGGTGATGACCTCGCCGTAGCCGAGCGCGTCGAACTTGACGGCGTCGGGGTTGGTCTTGGGGTCGGCGTCGTAGACCCCGTCCACCCCGTTCTTGCCCATGAGCAGCGCCTCGGCGTCGATCTCCAGGGCGCGCTGGGCGGCGGTGGTGTCGGTGGAGAAGTACGGCATGCCCATCCCGGCACCGAAGATGACCACGCGGCCCTTCTCCAGGTGCCGGATGGCGCGCAGCGGGATGTACGGCTCGGCGACCTGGCCCATGGTGATGGCGGTCTGCACGCGGCTGTCGATGCCCTCCTTCTCCAGGAAGTCCTGGAGGGCGAGGCAGTTCATCACGGTGCCGAGCATGCCCATGTAGTCGGAGCGGGCCCGGTCCATGCCGCGCTGCTGCAGCTCGGCGCCGCGGAAGAAGTTGCCGCCGCCGATCACGACCGCGATCTCGGCGCCGTCACGCACGACGGCGGCGATCTCGCGGGCGATCTTGTGCACCACGTCCGGGTCGACGCCGAGGCCACCGCCGCCGGAGAAGGCCTCTCCGGACAGCTTCAGCAGAAACCGGCCGCGCACTTTGCCGTCGTCGCTCTTCTGGGCCTTGGTGGTCATGGGGATCCCGCCTCTTTCACATGTTGCACATACGAAGAAGGCCATTGCCGGTGGGTCGCTTCTCGCTCCCTTGCGCGGCAATGGCCTCCTCGTCAGATCTGCTGCCGTCCGCCGCACAGCCTCGGACGGCGGTCTGCGCGGACGACTGCTGTCGACCCTATCGGGGTCGCGCGTCGATCGCGGTACGGACTCAGATGCCGACCTTGATGCGCGAGAAGCGCTTCAGGGTGACACCGGCCTCGTCCAGCACCTTCTGGACCGACTTCTTGTTGTCCAGGGCGTAGGGCTGGCCGAGCACCGTGGCGTCCTTGAAGAAGCCGTTGAGACGACCCTCGACGATCTTGGCGATCGCGGCCTCGGGCTTGCCCTCGGCGCGGGTGGTCTCCTCGGCGATGCGACGCTCGGACTCGACGACCTCGGCCGGCACGTCGTCCTTGGAGAGGTACTTCGGCGCGAACGCGGCGATGTGCTGGGCGATGCCCTTGGCGACCTCGGCGTTGGGCTTGTCCAGCTCGACGAGGACACCGATCTGCGGGGGCAGGTCGGGCATCGTGCGGTGCATGTACGCGGTGACGTAACCGTCGGTGAACTGCGCGAAGCGGTCCAGGACGATCTTCTCGCCGAGGTTGGCGTTGGCCTCGTCCACGAACGCCTGGACGGTCTTGCCGGGCTCGATCTCGGAGGCGAGGAGCGCCTCGATGTCGGCCGGGGAGGTCTTGGCGACGTGCTCGGCGATGGCGTTGGCCACGGCCTGGAACTTGTCACCCTTGGCGACGAAGTCCGTCTCGCACTTCAGCTCGACGAGGACACCCTCGGAGTTGTCGTCGGCGATGATGGAGACCACGGCGCCGTTCTCGGCGGAGCGGCCCTCACGCTTGGCGACGCCCTTCTGGCCCTTGATGCGCAGCGCCTCGACGGCCTTCTCGACGTTGCCCTCGGCCTCGTCCAGCGCCTTCTTGCAGTCCATCATGCCGGCGCCGGTGAGCTCACGGAGCTTCTTGACGTCGGCGGCGGTGTAGTTCGCCATGAGTCTGTGAGTCTTTCTGGAAGTCTTGGGAGATCGGAGATCCGCACGGGCCCGCGACCGGCCGGTGGCCGGGTCGCGGGCGTCGTGTCGGGCTACGGATGACGGGTGGGGGCGCCGGTTCGTGCCGCCCCCACCGTCAGCGCCGGTGTCAGGCCTGCTCGGCCTGGGGGGCCTCGACCTCGGCGGCAGCCTCTTCGACGGCCTCGGAGACCGGGGCGTCGGGGGCCGGCGCCTCGGCGGCGATCTCGACGGCCTCGGCGGCGTCGTCGGCCTTCTTCTCGCCCTCGAGCAGGTCGCGCTCCCACTCGGCCAGCGGCTCGGCCGCGGCCTTCTCGCCCTTGTCACCGGTGGCGACGCGCGAGCGGGAGATGAGGCCCTCGGCGACGGCGTCGGCGATCACGCGGGTGAGCAGGGTGACGGAGCGGATCGCGTCGTCGTTGCCCGGGATCTTGTAGTCGACCTCGTCGGGGTCGCAGTTGGTGTCGAGGATGGCGACGACCGGGATGTTGAGCTTCCGGGCCTCGCCGACCGCGATGTGCTCCTTCTTGGTGTCCACGATCCAGACGGCGCTGGGCACCTTCTGCATCTCGCGGATACCACCGAGGGTCTTCTCGAGCTTGGCCTTCTCGCGGGAGAGGACCAGCAGCTCCTTCTTGGTCAGACCGGAGGCGGCGACGTCCTCGAAGTCGATCTGCTCGAGCTCCTTGAGGCGCTGCAGACGCTTGTAGACGGTCGAGAAGTTGGTGAGCATGCCGCCCAGCCAGCGCTGGTTGACGTAGGGCATGCCGACGCGGGTGGCCTGCTCGGCGATGGCCTCCTGCGCCTGCTTCTTCGTGCCGACGAACATGACCGTGCCGCCGTGGGCGACGGTCTCCTTGACGAACTCGTAGGCGCGGTCGATGTACGACAGCGACTGGAGCAGGTCGATGATGTAGATGCCGTTGCGCTCGGTGAAGATGAAGCGCTTCATCTTCGGGTTCCAGCGACGGGTCTGGTGACCGAAGTGGACGCCGCTCTCCAGCAGCTCCCGCATCGTGACGACGGCCATGGCCATCTCCTTGAGTTTCTCGGTTGTGCCGCGTCCGCCGGACGGCGGTCGCGCCTGACGCCCGCGGTGCGCCGTGCCGCGAAGGACCGAGGGGCGCTTGTACGGACCCTGTGACGGGCCTCGTACCGGGGCGTGCGAAGTCGACCCGGTGACCCGGATCGCCAGAAGAAGTGTACGGGACGGCCAGGGCACCGGGTGACGCCGCTGTCCACAACCGGCAGGTTGTCCACAGATCCCGCCAAGATCCGCCGGCGGGCGGCACGGTTCTCGCATGCGATCACTGGTGCGTTACGTGCTGAACTGGGCGCTTCCGCCCCTGTTGTTGGCCTTCGCCGTGCTCACACCCCTGGCGTGGGCGGAGCCGCCTGAAGAGAAACCTCCTGGTGAGCGGGTGCCCGCGCTGGCCCGGACCTGGCCGGTGGGGACGCGTCCGGCGGTGCTGCGCGGCTGGGAGCCGCCCGCCACCGTGTACGCCGCCGGGCACCGGGGCGTGGAC
>NZ_WWKH01000916.1:0-7316 GCF_009865595.1 Streptomyces sp. SID1328
AGTAGTGCCCGGTGAGCCCCCCGGCCGCGAACAGCAGGGCGCCCAGCACGAAGAACAGCACCAGCGGGTCCCGGTGATCGCGCCGCCCGCGCAGGACGAGCGCGACGACCCCGAGCAGCGCCAGCCCGAACCGGCCGGTCAGGTCGGAGTAGAGCGAACGGTGGATCGCCTCAAGCCCGGTGCCGGCGGAGAACAGCGCGAAGAAGTCGTAGTACGGCCACAGCCACAGCAGGACGATACCCACGGCGAGCGCGGCGGCGAGCCTCGGGAGGACCTGGCGGGCCGGGCGGGCGGCGAGGACCGTGGCGAGCGCGCCGAGGGTGGCGACCACGCCGGTGAACTGGTGGCAGAGCAGGATCAGTGCCCAGAGCGCGCCGAGGCCGGCCCAGCGGGCCCAGCCCGTGGGGGTGCGGAGGGTGGTCGTGAGCCAGGCCCAGAAGTGGAAGGACAGCCCGAGCGCGAACACGCTGGGGTACGCGACCGTCAGCGCGAGGGAGTTCAGGCCGAGGAAGCCGCTCCAGTTGAGCAGGTCCGGACCCCACAGGAGGACCAGGCACAGCAGGGCCAGCGCGGGTGCCGCCCGGTGCGCACTGAGCGTGCGCACGTACCGCCACACCCCGGTGAACAGCAGCCCGAGCCCCACCAGCGCGCCGATCCGCAGCACCACGAACACCGGCAGCCCGGTCAGCCGGGCGAGCAGGCCCAGCACCAGTATCCAGGGCGAGTAGTACGGGCTCGGGGTGTCGGCGTCGACCAGCGGGTTGCCGGGGTCGAGCAGGCTGTGCCGGAGCCGCTGCACGGTCGCCGCGTGTATGCCGAGGTCACCGGCCCAGGGCAGCCGCACCACGGCCAGCAGCATCAGCAGCGGGACGAGCGCGGCGAGCGCGACGGCCACCAGTGACGGGGCCACCGTCGACGGACGGCCGCGCCGCGCGCGGGACCCGGTGAGGTTCGCTGTCACGGGCCAGACCCTATCCGAAAGGGACAGACCGCCCGGAAAGCGACAAGGGCGCCCCCGCACCGGGTTCTCCGGTCCGGGGGCGCCCTCCGCTCAGGCGGCGCCGGTCACGCGTGCGTGCGCAGCAGCGTCCGCATCGTGCGCATCGCCACCGAGAGGTTGGCGAGGTCGAACGCGTCCGAGCTCCGGATCTCCTCCAGCGTGGCGCGCGCCCGGCTCAGGATGGGCGCGTTCTTCTCCTCCCACGCCTTGAACCGCTGCTCCGGCGTGGAGGTGCCGTTGCCCGCCGCGAGCACGTCCGCGGTGAGCGCCGCGTGCGCCGCGTACAGGTCCTCGCGGATGGAGGCGCGGGCCATCGACTGCCAGCGGTCCTCGCGGGGCAGCTCGATGATGCGGTCCATGAGCTGGGTGATGTGCAGGCGGTCGGCGAGGTCGTAGTACACCTCGGCCACGTCCAGCGGCTCCTTGCCCGTGCGGTCGGCCACCGAGACGATGTCGAGCGCCGGGAAGACGGAGGAGAACCCGGCCACGCGGGTGGCCAGTTCGGCCGGGACACCGGCGGCGGACAGCTCGTCGTACACGTGCTGGTACCACTCGAGGTCGGCGCCGCGCAGCAGCTTCGGCATCTGCTGCCAGACCTGCTCGACCCGGTCCGCGAAGAACTCCACGGTCTCGGCGAGCTGGAGCGGCTGCGGCCGGTTGTTCAGCAGCCAGCGGGTGCCGCGCTCGACCAGCCGGCGCGAGTGCAGCCGGATACGGGTCTGCACGGCCGCGTCGACCTCGTTGTCCAGCGCCTCCACCGCGTCCCACACCGGGGACGAGCAGAAGATCGCGCGGGCCGCGGTCTGGGCGCGGACGATCTCCTCCAGCGAGGCCCCGGTCTCCTCGCGCAGCCGGTGCAGATACGTGGTGCCGCCCGTGTTCACCGTGTCGTTGACCAGCACGGTGGTGGTGATCTCCCGGCGCAGCGGGTGGCTGTCGATGACCTCGGCGAACCGCTCGCGCAGCGCGGTCGGGAAGTACGCGTGCAGCAGCCCGCGCAGATACGCGTCGTCCGGCAGCGAGGTGTGCAGCAGCTCCTCGGCGACCGTGATCTTCGTGTACGCCAGCAGCACCGCGGTCTCGGGGCTGGTGAGGCCCTGTCCCTGGTTCAGCCGCTCACGGATCTGGCGGTCGGTGGGCAGGAACTCCAGCGCCCGGTTGAGGTGGCCCTCGCGCACCAGGTGCCGGATGAACCGGGCCTGCGCGTGCAGCATGTCCTTGGACTGGGCGAGCGCGTTGGCCAGCGCGGTGTTCTGCGCGTAGTTGTTGCGCAGGACCAGCGCGCCGACCTCGTCGGTCATCTCCGCGAGCAGCTTGTTGCGCTGCTTGACGGTCATGTCCCCGTCGGTGACCAGGCTGTTGAGCAGGATCTTGATGTTCACCTCGTGGTCGGAGGTGTCCACACCGGCGCTGTTGTCGATGGCGTCGGTGTTGATCCGGCCGCCCTGGAGCGCGAACTCGATCCGGCCGAGCTGGGTCAGACCCAGGTTGCCGCCCTCGCCGACGACCTTGACCCGCAGGTCGGCGCCGTCGACGCGGATGGCGTCGTTGGCCTTGTCACCAACGTCGGCGTCGGTCTCCGCGGAGGACTTGACGTAGGTGCCGATGCCGCCGTTCCACAGCAGGTCGACCGGCGCCTTCAGGATCGTCTTCATCAGGTCGGCCGGGGTCATCTTGGAGATCTTCTCCTCGATGCCCAGGGCCTCCCGGATGTGGTGGTTCAGCGGGATCGACTTGGCGCTGCGCGGGAAGATCCCGCCGCCCGCCGACAGCAGCGAGGTGTCGTAGTCGGCCCAGCTGGAGCGGGGCAGCTCGAACAGGCGGCGCCGCTCGGCGTAGCCGGTGGCCGCGTCGGGGACCGGGTCGATGAAGATGTGCCGGTGGTCGAAGGCGGCGACCAGGCGGATGTGCTCGGAGAGCAGCATGCCGTTGCCGAACACGTCACCGGACATGTCACCGATGCCGACGACCGTGAAGTCCTCGGACTGGGTGTCCAGGTCCAGCTCGCGGAAGTGCCGCTTCACCGACTCCCAGGCACCGCGCGCGGTGATGCCCATGCCCTTGTGGTCGTAGCCCGCGCTGCCGCCGGAGGCGAAGGCGTCCCCGAGCCAGAAGTCGTAGGACTCGGCGACCTCGTTGGCGATGTCGGAGAACGTCGCCGTGCCCTTGTCGGCCGCGACCACCAGGTAGGTGTCCTCGCCGTCGTGGCGCACCACGTCCTGGGGCGGGACGACCTCGCCGGCCACCATGTTGTCGGTGATGTCGAGCAGGGCGGAGATGAACGTCTTGTAGCTGGCGATGCCCTCGGCCAGCCAGGCGTCCCGGTCCACGCTCGGGTCGGGGAGCTGCTTGGCGACGAACCCGCCCTTGGCGCCGACCGGCACGATGACGGTGTTCTTCACCATCTGCGCCTTGACCAGGCCGAGGATCTCGGTACGGAAGTCCTCGCGCCGGTCCGACCAGCGCAGGCCGCCGCGCGCGACCTTGCCGAAGCGCAGGTGCACGCCCTCGACCCGCGGCGAGTACACCCAGATCTCGTACGCCGGGCGCGGCGCGGGCAGGTCGGGGATGGCCTGCGGGTCGAACTTCATCGACACGTACGCGTGCGGGCCGCCGTCGCGGGTTTCCTGGAAGAAGTTGGTGCGCAGGGTGGCCTTGATGACGGTCAGGAAGGAGCGCAGGATGCGGTCCTCGTCCAGGCTCGCCACCTGGTCCAGCGCGGCCTCCAGCTCCTCCAGCAGGGCGTCGGTGATCTCCAGGCCGGCCTTCTGCCGGTCCGGGGACATCCGGGCCTCGAACAGGGAGACCAGCAGCCGGGTGGTGTGGACGTTGTTGCGGAGGGTGTCCTCCATGTAGTCCTGGCTGAAGGTGGAGCCCGCCTGGCGCAGGTACTTGGCGTAGGCGCGCAGCACCATCGCCTGCCGCCAGGTCAGCCCGGCGCTCAGCACGAGGGCGTTGAAGCCGTCGTTCTCCGCCTGCCCGGTCCAGGTCGCGGCGAAGGCGTCCTGGAACCGCTCGCGGCCGTCCTCGCCGAGGTGGTCGGCGCCGCCGGCGGTGTGCGGCAGGCGCAGGCCGAAGTCGTAGATCCACGCGGTGCTGCGGTCGGTGCGGCGCAGCTCGTAGGGGCGCTCGTCGACGACCTCGACGCCGAGCCGGTTGAGGACCGGCAGCACGGCGGAGAGGGAGACCGCGTCGCCCTTGCGGTAGATCTTGAACCGGCGCTCGCCGGGGGCGGCGCCCACCGGCTCGTACAGGCTCAGCGAGAAGTCGTTGCCCTTCTCGTTGCTCAGCCGCTCCAGGTGGACCAGGTCGGCGACCGCGGCGCGCGGGGAGTGGTCGGCCTTGTAGCCCTCGGTGAAGGCGTTGCTGTAGCGGCGCAGCAGCTCGGCGGCGCGCTCCTCGCCGCACTCGGCGTTGAGCGCCTCGGCGAAGCCGTCGGACCAGGAGCGGGTGGCCTCGACCAGGCGGGCCTCGATGCGCTCCTTGTCGGCGTCGGAGAGCTCGGGCAGCTCGGTGCCGGGCTGGACGCGGACGACGAAGTGCAGCCGGGACAGGATCGACTCGGTGTTCCAGGCGGTGAAGTCGACGCTGATGCCGCCCAGTTCCTCCTTGAGGATGTCGATGATCCTGAGCCGGACCCCGGTGGTGTACCGGTCGCGCGGCAGGTAGACCAGGGCCGAGTAGTAGCGGCCGTATTCGTCCTGGCGCAGGTACAGCCGCAGCCGGCGGCGCTCCTGGAGGTACAGCACGCTGGTGGCGATGGACTGCAGCTCGGCGGGCGGGGTCTGGAACAGCTCGTCGCGCGGGTAGGTCTCCAGGATCTGGAGCAGGTCGCGGCCGTCGTGGCTGTTGGGCGAGAACCCGGCGCGCTCCAGCACCTCGGCGACCTTGCGCCGGATCACCGGCACCCGGCGCACCGACTCGGTGTACGCGGCGGAGGAGAACAGTCCGAGGAAGCGGCGCTCGCCGACGACGTTGCCGTCCGCGTCGAACTTCTTGACGCCGATGTAGTCCAGGTACGACGGGCGGTGCACGGTGGCCCGGCTGTTGGCCTTGGTCAGCACCAGCAGGCGGTGCTCGCGGGCCTTGGCGCGGGCGTCCGCCGGGAGCCGCTCGAAGGAGGGGCTGACCGGGTGCTCGTCGTCCTCGGAGTGGTGCGGGTCGGAGCGCAGGATGCCGAGGCCGGTGCCGGCCTTGGCGCTCAGCGAGTCGTCACCGCGCAGCTCGTACTCGCGGTAGCCGAGGAAGGTGAAGTGGTCGGCGGAGAGCCAGCGCAGCAGCTCGCGGGCCTCGTCCACCTCGGCGGCGGGGAGGTCGGCCGGGCGGGGCTCGTCACGCAGGCCGTCGGCGATGCGGACGGCCGCCTCGCGCATCTTCTCCCAGTCCTCGACGGCCTCGCGCACGTCGGACAGGACGCGCAGCAGGTCGGCGGAGATCTGCTTGAGGTCGGCGCGGTCGGTCTCGCGGTCGATCTCGACGTGGATCCAGGACTCGACGTGCGCATCGTGCGGCAGCTCGCCGTGCGGACCGCTGGGCAGGACCTCGATCAGCTTGCCGGTGACGTCACGGCGGACGACGACCTGCGGGTGGATCACGACGTGGATGCCGCGGCCCTGACGGGTCAGCTCGTTGGTGACCGAGTCGACCAGGAAGGGCATGTCGTCGGTGACGACCTCCACCACGGTGTGGCTGCACGTCCACCCGTTCTCTTCCACGGTCGGGGTGTGCACCCGCACGTTGGCCGTGCCCTGCGGGCGGTTCTCGGCGAGCCGGTAGTGGGAGACCGCGGCACCGAAGACGTCGACCGGGTCGCGGTCGGCGAGGTCTTCCGGGGCGGTGTGCAGGTAGTAGCGCTGGAGGAACGCGAGCACCGCTTCGCTGTCCGGGGTGCCGGAGGTGCCCTCGCTCGTGGTCCCGGTCGGTAGGTGCCCCCCGACCGGGCTGTTCTCAGCTACCCGGGCGGCCCGATCGAGCAGCTCGGCCTTGGCTTCGTCCAGCTTGGTCTGCATTGTCCTCTGGCTCCTGTCGCGCGCCGTTGCGTGACGTAGAAGGAAGTACGGTCTCTTCCCCTCCGGTATGACGCCACGGCCCGAGGTGTCCGGTCCGTTCCGACGCTATGCCGCGAGGCGAGATGGGCGGGGGGATTTCGGCCATTGTCGACAGACTTGTCGGAAGCGACGCTGCTCTCCGCACCGTCGTGCCGGAGGCCGTCCCCGGTGTCCGGGACGCTGCGGCGCCCCTGTCCCGCCCGAGAGGACCAGCGACCGCCGCCCGGTCACGGAGTTCGTCCGTGCGGTCCGGGCGCAGGGCGGGGACTGTGGCGTCCCCGCGAGATATCGCGCTGATCACGCCACAAGGCTATCGCCCCGGACGGGGGCCCCGTCATGAGCCGTATGTGTACAAAACCGGGGGGTGAAGTTTGACGTTCTGCACAGCGGCGGAGAGGGGGTCGGTGGCGTATTCGCGCCAGGGCGGGGGCGGCCGCGCCGTTACGACGCTATTCGGCGGGCCTCCGCGACGGCCTCGGCCAGGCTGTCCACCACCGGGACGCCGGCGCCGCGCAGGCTCTCCGGGCCGTGCGAGCCGCCCGTGTAGAGCACGGCGCGCGCGCCGACGTGCTGGGCGGCCAGCGCGTCGTCGGCCGCGTCACCGATGACCACGGTCCGCTCGGGGTCGACGAGGGTGCTCATCGCCTCCAGGTGGCGGACCATGTGCTCGGCCTTGCTGCCGCCGGAGGGGCCGGTACGGCCGTCCACACGCAGGAAGTGGGACTCGATGCCGAGGCCGCGCACCAGCGGGACCAGCTCCTCATGCCCGTACATGCTCAGCAGGGACTGACTGTGGCCGTCCGCTCCCCAGCCGGCCAGCAGCTCGGCCGCGCCCTCGGTGAGCCCGCAGCGCACCCGGTGCTCGGCGTAGTGCCGGTGGAAGGCGCCGTCCATGACCTCCCATTCGAGGTCGCTGGGCAGCCGGCCCATCAGTCGCTCGTAGAACTTGGGTACGGGGACGCAGTACAGCGCACGGTACCGCTCGAGCGTGATCGGTTCCAGGCCCAGCTCGGCGAAGGCCGCGTTGGTCGCCCCGATGATCGCGTCGTTGTCGTGGAACAGGGTCCCGTTCCAGTCCCAGACGATGTGTGCGCTCTGTTGCATCCCCATGCGAAAACGGTACCGGGCACCACTGACAGCGGGTAAGAGCGAGTGGTCTGCGCAGGTCAGGGGGCTGCGAGCAGGGTGGGGATCTCCTGCGTGGCGAACCACAGCAGTTCGTGGTCGTCGGCGGCGTCCACGGCCTTACGGGCCGCGTCGTCGCCGGC
>NZ_WWKH01000917.1:0-4895 GCF_009865595.1 Streptomyces sp. SID1328
GACGACGATTACCCCGCCTACACGATGGGCCGGGCCGCCGAACTGATCGGTACCACGCCCGGTTTCCTCCGTGCCCTCGGCGAAGCCCGACTGATCACGCCTCTGCGCTCCGGGGGCGGACACCGCCGCTACTCCCGCTATCAACTGCGGATCGCGGCGCGCGCGCGTGAACTCGTGGACCAGGGCACGCCGATCGAGGCCGCGTGCCGGATCATCATCCTCGAGGACCAGCTTGAGGAAGCCCAGCGGATCAACGCCGAGTACCGCCGTGCCGGCGCGTCGCTCGGCCCGTCTGCCGACGCCTGAAGTGAGCGGGCCCGCCGGTTTCGGCGGGCCCTCAGGCGGCGGGTTACTTCAGGTACACGATCCCGTCCGTCGTGATGGCCGGGCGGCCGGTGGTGGCGCGGACCACGATCTTCAGCGTGTGCTTCGTGCTCGTCGGCCAGGTCTTGGTCCACAGGGCGTTGCGGTAGGCCGTGGCCGAGGACTTCAGGTCGGCGGTGGTGAGCCTGGTGCCGTCCACGTAGATGTCCGCCTGGCCGGAGGCCGACGCGCGGGAGACCACCCACGCGACCGAGCGACCGGTGAAGGTCCAGGTCAGTGAGGCGTTCTTGGTGCTGCTGCTCAAGGACTTGCCGCCCAGGTAGCTGGCGGAGGACTTGGTGGTCCAGGTGCCGGACCTGGTCGCCGAGGTCTCCTGGAGGATCACCGGGGTGCCCGTCACGGAGGCGCTCGCGGAGTTGCCGAGGGTGTCGTACGCCCGCAGTGCCCAGGCCGTGGCCGCACCGGACTTGGCGGTCTGGGCCGCGCTGGTGACCGTCGGGCCGTAGGTCCTGGCGAGCGGGGCGGTGAGGCGGGTCTCCTTCAGGGAGACGTTGTCCGCGGCCTTCCAGCCGAGGGTGAGGGGGACGGCGGTGGTGCTGACCGTGCCGGTCCGCAGCGAGAGGTTCGGCTTGGTGGTGAAGGTGGGCGCGGTGGTGTCGGCGACGACCGTCCGCGTCGCGCTGGTGGCCGTACGGCCCGACTGGTGCACCGCCTCGACCTGCACCTTGTGCGTCCCCGCCGGCAGCGTCAGCTTGGCGGAGGTGGCCGAACCGGCGACCGTCGCCGCCGTCCTGCCGTCGACCAGGACCCGGAACGACGAGATCAGCGAGGCCGGCGTCGTCGTGGACCAGCTCACCGTGAGCGGGCCGTTGGTGTACGGGGTCGTCCCGACCGTCGCCGTACCGGTGACCGCACCGAGGGTGAGGCCCGTGACGGGACCCGCGGCGAGCGTGCGGACGGTGCCGAGCGCGGCGTAGAAGGCGTCACCGGGGCACAACGTGTTGTATCCGTCCCGGTGGCCGTGGATCGCGGGGAGCGTCATCTCCTCGCCCGGCTCCCAGGTCCGCCCCGCGAGGTTCTGCCCGCTGAGCGCGGTGGTGAGGGTGACCGTCGCGTCCGGCTGCACCCCGTACTGGCCCAGCTTCCACGCGGCGAGACGCGCCACCGAGGCCATCGCGGCCATCGGGGGCGGCGAGTCGACGTATGTGCCGAGGACCGCGATACCGGTCGTCTGCGAGTTGAAGCCGTACGCGTGCGCGCCGACGACCGGCAGGTCGACCCCGCCCTTGCGGCCCTCGTAGATCGTCCCGCACTTGTCGACGACGAAGTTGTAGCCGAGGTCCTTCCAGCCGAGCCCGGTCACGTCGTACGTGTAGACCGCGTTGATGATCGACGGCGCCTCGGCGCAGGTGTAGTCGTTGGTCGAGGCGGTGTGGTGGACCACCACCGCCTTGATCTTGCCGTCGATGTACGTCGGCGCCTCGGGGCTGATGGACTCGTCGGCCTTCCACCCCGAGCGCGGGGTGATGGGCGGCCGGGGCACCGTGGAGCGCGGCGCGGCCGGGACGGACAGGGAGGGCGAGGGCGTGGCGGAGTCCGAGGGCGACGCCGAGCCGGTCGGTCCGGTGCTCCCGGTGCTCCCGGTGCTTTCGGATGCCGAGGGGGACTCGGCCGGAGGCTCCGTCGTGGATTCACCGGCCGACGGCTCGGCGGTGGTCTCCTCCGGCGGGGCGGGGTCCGTGGTGGTGCCGTCGGTCGGCTCGGACGTCGGAGTGGGGGTATCGGTGGCGACCGGCTCCTCGGTGTCGTCCGGCCCGTCCGCGACGTAGGCCGCGGGCTCGGCGTCACCGCCGGTGCTCTTCCCGCCCGCCGTGATCATGTCGAGCCGGAGCCCGGCGGGCAGCTTCGCGGTGGCCTTGCCGTTGATCCGCGCCTCGACACCGTCCGACAGCCCAACCCACGCGGGCTCGGTGCCGCCGCGTGCGGCGTTCTGCTCGCCCGCGCCCCGGTCGCTGTCCAGCAGCAGCCAGTCCGACCACTTCCCGGACCCGACGGCCCGCGACCGCACCTCGACCTTGCCGGCCAGCCTGGCGGAAGGTTTCTCCCAGCTCACCCCGAGCATGCTGAACGGCTTGGCGTCCCGCCGCGCGAGCGTCGCGCCGGTCCCGTCCCCCCGCACGTCCAGCGCGGCCGACCGCACCCGGTCCCGTACCGGGGCGGCGGCCTTCCCGTCGTGCCCGGAGTCCCCGCCGCTCACCCCCTGGACGACCAACGTCCCGCACACGGCCGCCGCGACGACCGCGCCCGTCCCCCACCAACGTGCTCTCATACCGGTTCTGGTGCCCTTCCCTGAGGTGACTGGCCGCCGGAGCCTTCACGACCCCCCCTCCCCAGGGGGATTTGGTGAAGGAGATGACCAAAGGGGCACCGTAACTGATGAGGTCATGCCATCCAGTGGCTTATACAGTTTTTTCCCTGGTCCATACCTGGCCGTGGGTTTCAGCGCCGCAGCGCACGCACGAGCCGGCCGAGCAGCACGGCGTTGCAGAGCCCGGCCAGAGCGGTACCGACGGTGAAGACCACCAGGCTCAGCGAGCCGCCCCCCATGGGTCCGGACAGCGTGATGGCGACGATGCTGAGCGGTGCCGTGGCCATGAGCGGCCAGATCCCGGCGAAACCGGGGTCGGGCGACAGGCACACGGCGTAGAGGAAGACCCCGATCGCCGCCGCGACCACCGCGAGGTATCCGCGCGAAAGCCAGTTGTCCACGGCGGGCGCCAGCAGGGCCCGCATCCGGTGCCGGGGAGGCGCGCCGGCGGATCTGGAGGCGAGGGCGCCGAGTGCGGCGGCGTTCCCGAGGGCGCCCAGCAGGAGCAGTCCCACCCAGAACCCGGTGGCCAGCACCTCGACCCCCAGGCTCCCCTCGGTACCGGGACCGAAGGGGAAGGCCGTGCCCAGGAAGGAGAGCGGCGCCGTGAGCATCATCGGGTCCAGGCCCACTTCGCTGTCCGGGAAGGCGGACATGGCCACCACGGAGACGGCGAGCACCGCGAGATAACCCCGCGAGAGCCAGTTGCCGGTGGCGAGGGTGAGGAGGCGGCGGGGGCGGATGGCGTGCGGCATCGAGATCTCCTTCGGTTCGGTGATCCCACAGTGGGGCCGCACCGCGCGCCGGGGATGAGTAGCCGTACTCATCCCCGCCCGGGCAGGGTGCACACCGGTACGGAGTACAAAGGGAGTGCCCGCCCGTGGAGCCCAGAGTCCGTAGAGCCGAGAGTCCGGAGAGCGCGTCGATGCCCTGCCCCCATGTCCTGCTGTCCGCCGCCGTCTCGCTCGACGGATACCTGGACGACACCGGCCCCGAGCGGCTGCTGCTCTCCAGCCCCGCCGACTTCGACCGGGTGGACGAGGTACGGGCCTCGGTGGACGCGATCCTCGTGGGCGCTGGGACCATCCGCGCCGACAACCCCCGGCTCCTGGTCAACTCGCCCGAGCGGCGCGCTGCCCGGGTGGCCGGGGGGCGGGCGGAGTACCCGCTGAAGGTGGCCGTCTCCGGGTCCGGCGATCTCGACCCGGCCGCCCACTTCTGGCACACCGGCGGCGAGAAGCTCCTCTACACGACCGACGCGGGGGCGAAGCGGGCCACGGCCCTCCTCGGGGACACCGCCGACGTGGTCCCGCTCGGCGCCGGCCTCGACTGGCGGGCGCTGCTCGCGCACCTGCACGACGTGCGCGGGGTGCGCCGGCTGATGGTGGAGGGCGGCGGCACCGTGCACACCCAGCTCCTCCAGCAGGGTCTCGCCGACGAACTCCAGCTCGTCCTCGCCCCGCTCTTCGTCGGCGACCCGGACGCCCCCCGCCTCTTCGGCCCCGGCGCGTACCAGGGCGGCCGGCTGCGGCTGACCGGCACCCGTCGGATCGAGGACGTCGTCCTGATGCGGTACGAGCCCACCGCCCCCGGCACCGGCCCGCTGGAGACCGCCGCCGACCGGCACTGGCTCCGCACCGCCTGCGAGCTGGCCGCGCTGTGCCCCCCCTCGGACACGGCCTTCAGCGTCGGCGCGGTGATCGTCGCGGCGGACGGCACCGAGCTGGCGCGCGGCCACTCCCGCGAGGGCGGCGACCCGGTGGTCCACGCCGAGGAGGCCGCGCTCGCCAAGCTGGACCCGGCCGACCCGCGCCTGCCCGGCGCCACTGTCTACAGCAGCCTGGAGCCCTGCGCCCACCGCGCCTCCCGGCCCGTCCCGTGTGCCGGGCTCATCCTCGAAGCGGGGGTACGCCGGGTGGTCACCGCCTGGCGCGAGCCGGACACCTTCGTCACCGCGGCCGACGGCGCGGGTGCGCTGGCGGCGGGGGGCGTGGACGTGGTGACGGTGCCCGAGTACGCCGCTCTCGCACAGCGGCCGAACGCTCACCTTCCGCACTGAGGCCCACGTCACGGCGGCGTGTGTGCGCCGGGCCCCGCGGATGACGTATGCTTGAGACACAACGACGCGGGGTGGAGCAGCTCGGTAGCTCGCTGGGCTCATAACCCAGAGGTCGCAGGTTCAAATCCTGTCCCCGCTACTGAA
>NZ_WWKH01000918.1:0-3885 GCF_009865595.1 Streptomyces sp. SID1328
GGGCGCTCCCCGCCCGCGTCCGCCCCGGCACCGCCGCGCTGTTCCTGCACGGCAGCAACTACGGCACCTGCCGCGAGTTCGCCGGCCGGCTCGCGGACGAGGCCGCCGCGCTCGGCTGCGCCACCGAGGTCGCCCCGCTGGACGCGTACGCCGACGGCCTGCCCGCCGACCGGCCCGTCGTCATCACCGCCGCCTCCTACAACGGCCGCCCCACCGACGACGCGATCGCCTTCGCCGCCTGGCTGGAGGGCGAGCACGACCTCACCGGCGTCACCTACACCGTGCTCGGCGTCGGCGACCGCAACTGGGCCGCCACCTACCAGCACATGCCGACCCGTATCGACGCCCGTCTCGCCGAGCTGGGCGCCACCCGGCTCACCCCGCGCGCGGCCGCCGACGCCTCCGGCGACCTCACCGGCGCCGTCCGCGAGTACACCGACGCGCTGCGTACCGCCCTGCTCACCGAGTACGGCGACCCCGACGCCACCGCCCCGGCCGACGAGCCCGGCACCGCCTACGAGGTCCGCGCCCTGACCGGCGGCCCGCTGGACGCCCTCGCCGAGCGGCACGAGCTGGTCCCCATGACCGTCACCGAGGCGTACGACCTCACCGCGCCCGGACACCCGCGCGTCAAGCGGTTCCTGCGCGTCGCCCTGCCCGACGGCGTCACCTACCGCACCGCCGACCACCTCACCGTGCTGCCGGTCAACGCCCCCGAGACCGTGGAACGGGCCCTCGCCGCGCTCGGCGCCGACCCGGACACGGTGCTCGACATCCACGCCACCCGTCCCCGCCGCGACGGCCTGGCCGTGGACCGCCCACTCACCGTGCGCGAACTCCTCGCCAGGCACGTCGAGTTGCAGGAGCGGCCCACCGCGCGCCAGCGCGAACTCCTCGCCGCCGCCAACCCCTGTCCGCCCGAGCGCGCCGCCCTCGCCGCCCTCACCGGCGACGACCCGCGCACGCTCCTAGAACTGCTGGAGGACCACCCCGCCCTGCGCGAGGCCCTCGACTGGCCCCGCCTGCTCGGCCTGCTCACCCCGCTGCGCCCGCGCCACTACTCCATCTCCTCCTCCCCGGCCGCCGACCCGCGCCACGCCGACCTCATGGTCTCCGTGCTCGACGCCCCCGCCCGCTCCGGCAACGGCCGCTACCGGGGCACCGGTTCGGGACACCTGGCGGGCGTGAAGCCCGGCGACACGGTGTACGCCCGCGTCCAGCCCTGCCGGGAGGCGTTCCGCACCGACACCTCCACCCCCGTCGTGCTGATCGCGGCCGGCACCGGCCTGGCCCCGTTCCGCGGCGTGGTCATGGACCGGGCCGCCGCCCGCGCCGGTGGCGCCCAACTCCCGCCCGCCCTGCTCTACTTCGGCTGCGACGCTCCCGACGCCGACTATCTGCACGCGGCCGAACTGGGCGCCGCCGAGAGCGCCGGAGCCGTCTCGCTCCGCCCCGCCTTCAGCGCGGCCCCGGTCGGCGGCGCACAGTTCGTCCAGCACCGGATCGCCGCCGAGGCCGACGAGGTCTGGGAGCTGCTCGGTGCCGGGGCGCGGGTGTACGTCTGCGGCGACGGCGCCCGCATGGCACCCGGTGTCCGCGAGGCGTTCCGCACCCTGTACCGCGAGCACACCCCCGGCGCGGACGAGGCGGCGGCGACGCGCTGGCTGGACGGGCTGGTCGGCGCCGGCCGCTATGTGGAGGACGTGTACGCGGCCGGGTGAACCGCACCCCGCCCCCACCCGCGCCCCCTGGAAATCTCACAGCATGAAATAAGGGGGCCCGCGCAGTCGTGCCCGGCCTGTCACGAGGGGTATGTTGCAGGTCGGGCACGGGTCGGAAGGGGCCACATGGCGGGGCGGAACGGGCGCACGGTACGCGATCTGAGGCGGGGCAACCGCACGGCCGTGCTGCACAGGCTGTACTTCGACGGCCCCCTCAGCCGCTTCGAACTGGGCCCGGCCACCGGACTGAGCTCCGGCTCGGTCAGCAACGTCGTGGCGGACCTGATCGCGGACGGACTGGTGGAGGAGGCCGGCAGCGTCGACTCCGACGGCGGCCGCCCCCGCACCCTGCTCCGGGTCGCCCCGCACAGCGGCCAGATGATCGGCGTGGACGTCGGCGAGACCCGCGTCCGCGTCGAGCTGTTCGACCTGGCCCTCACCGAACTCGCCCGCGCCGAGCGACCGTTGACCCGCCCCGGCTACGACGTGGACGACATCACCGGCCACATCCGGGACGGCGTCGCCGAGGTGCTGGCCGCCGAGGGCGCGCGACCCGAGCGGCTGCTCGGGGTCGGGGTCGGCGTGCCCGGCATCGTGGAGCACACCGCCGACCGGGGCGCCGTGGTGCACGGCCAGACCATCGGCTGGGACGCCGTCCCGCTGGAGCGGCTGCTCCGGGCGACCTCCGGGCTCCCCGAGAGCGTGCCGTACTTCATCGACAACGGCGCCAAGACGCTCGGCCAGGCCGAGATGTGGTTCGGCGCCGGGCGCGGCGCCCGCAACGCCCTGGTGGTGCTCTTCGGCTCCGGCGTCGGCGCCTGCCTGGTCACCCCCGAGGTGGAGCACGGCCGCGCGGTGGAGTGGGGGCACCTGACGGTACGGGTGCGCGGGCGCCGCTGCCGCTGCGGGGCGCCGGGCTGTCTGGAGGCGTACGCGGGCGCCGAGTCGCTGCTGGCCCGGTGGCGCGAGGAGGGCGGACGTCCGCCCGAGGGCACCGACGAGGAGACCGCGCTCACCGCGATGCTCGCCGCCGCCTACCCGGCCGGGGACGCGGAGCCCGACCCGGTCGCGCTCGCGGTGCTGGAGGAGACCGCCGAGTACCTGGGCGCGGGTCTCTCGGACCTGATCAACCTCTTCCAGCCCGAGCGCATCCTCATCGGCGGCTGGGCCGGGCTCCAGCTAGGCACCCGCTTCCTGCCCGCCGTACGCCGGCACGCGGCCACCTACGCGCTCAGGCACCCGGCGGACCGGGTCACCATCGACCTGGGGCGGCTCGGTCCGGACGCGGTCACCGTGGGCGCGGCCATCCTGCCCCTGGCCGACTTCTTCAGCCGGGGCGGCCGCCGCGCCGAACCGGTGCCCGAGGACCGTCCCCCCGCCTGGCGGGCCGCACTGGACGAGCGCGCCCCGCGCTGAGCCCGGACACGAAGATGCCCCGGCCGTGACGGGGGAATCACGACCGGGGCGGTCCATCAGCGGACGGGTTCCAGGTCAGGTCGGCCCCGCGTCCACGTGTGGTTCAACGGACAACCAGGTGGTGGCGTTCCCGCCCGGCGAGGTGATCCGGGTCACGCGAAGGAACGGCTGGTCAGGACGCCGGTACCCGCCCCTCGCGGGTCCAGTCCAGCAGCTCGTCCGCCGTCCAGGTGTTCACCACCCGCCCTGCGGGCACCCCGCACTCCTCGGCTCGGGCGCAGCCGAGGATCTGCCAGTCCAGCTGGCCCGGCGCGTGCGCGTCGGTGTCGATCGAGAACAGTGTCCCGGCGTCCACCGCCTCGCGCAGCAGGCGTTTGGGCGGGTCCAGCCGCTCCGGACGGCTGTTGATCTCCACGGCGGTGCCCGACTCGGCGCACGCGGCGAACACCTCGGCCGCGTCGAAGGCCGACTCGGGCCGCCCGCGCCCGGTGATCAGCCGGCCGGTGCAGTGGCCCAGGACGTCGGCGTGCGGATCGGACACGGCGGCCACCATCCGGCGGGTCATCGCGGCCGCGTCCATCTTCAGCTTGGAGTGCACCGACACCACCACGACGTCCAGCCGGTCCAGCAGCTCCGGCTCCTGGTCCAGCGAGCCGTCGTCCAGGATGTCGCACTCGATGCCGGTGAGCAGCCGGAACGGCGCCCAGCGCTCGTTCAGCGTCTCGACGAGGTCGAGCTGCTCGCGCAG